>JAOZKQ010000460.1 GCA_029935275.1 Bacteroidales bacterium
TAAATTGAGTTCGGTATGAGGATTTTTCACAGCTTTAAACGGTGATATTCCAATACAAATATCTCATGTATATTTTCTGGGTAAACGTGTAAATAAGTGAGTAAAATATAGGCTGGACTTTACTTCTTTTTGACATATGATAGAATACCTATGGCATTCCCTTTTTTACCATCCTTAAAATAGAAGAAAATATTGTATGGTCCTGTCTTTGAACAATGGAAGTTAAAAGATTTATAACATTTCCCTGTTTTTTTATCAAGTGTGCTGGCTATCAACCTTGCTGTGTCATATAACTGAATAATGGCCTCGCTTTTAGAGTTATCCTCTGTGCAAACTGTAAACCTGTAAGTTGTATTTTTCCTGAGTATTATTGAATTTTTGGAAACCGGTGGCCGTTGTTGATTTGTTGCTTCCGGCAGGCTAATAGAAAAGTCTTTAAGATATGTTGCATCTTTCCCACTTGTACTGATGCATTGGCTTAACAGTTCTTCGTTCCCCTGCGAATATAAAAAACCTGGGATCATTATAAAAATAAGCCAGATAAGAAATTTGAATTCCTTCATAAGTATGATAAATGAGCCAGCTTAATGGCTATAAATTTATAAATTGATTTCGAATCTTTTCTGTTTCCTTAATAATACTATTAACTTGATCAATTGTAATATGAACAATACTCTTTTCATTCTGAATAATTTCCAGCATTCCATTATTATTTTCAACAGTTACGGGCTCGCTGGTTTCATATGTTATTTCAACATCATCATATATTTTTGCTAAGCTACCTAACTCCTGGTATAGTTCTTTAAACGCTGGACTATCTTCGTAATTTTCAAGCAGGGAAAACAGATCTTTAAGAATTATTTTTTGTTCTCCTATACTTTCAATAAGCTCAGGTCTTGGGTCTGATTTATTAATTTGAGTAGCAATATAAAAGCCTTCAAGCCATAATCCGGTAATAACCAGGGTACTGGTATTTCCCCGGCCTGTTCTCTCTAAAAATGTATTCATTTGATTAAAGCTATATACCGACTGGAACATTAATGAATCAAGTTCATGTTTATTCTCGCATAGCCTTTTTAAAGTATTAAAATCAAAAAATTGCCCGACATTTAGTTCGTCTGTTAAGTATTTAATAGACGAGATATAATCAATAATAAGGGTGTTTTTATTGTAAATATTTAAATAGCCCAGATCAGCTCCCAGTGCTCCAAGGGCCAGGGCTTTATCAAAATTTGTATGCAGATCATTTACCTTGTTAGTGGATGCAAGAAGTTGTTGATTAAATGGAAGGCCAAGTTCATTGAGCATGGCTGCCACTTCAACTGGAGAAGCCAGGTTCCCTATGATCCCGGCCATTGCCTCCTCATGCATTAGAGAAGATACATCTTCAAGGGAATCAGGTAGAATAAACCTTTTTTCAGCAGTACGATTATTATTTGTATTACAACTGAGTATTATTGTTGGAATAACCAGAAACAGTATGATGATAACTTTATATTTCATAACCTGGTTGCATATAGTTAAACAAAAGTATAAATTTTATTTCTTAAATCTTAGATTTTCAATAATTTGTATAGATTTTTTAAGTAATTCAAAATATAAAAGCAGGTATAAGCCAATTGTCATAATCCAAATTACTGTAATATTAAACCAGAAAGTATCATAGTATTTACCATTAAAAATTTTCACAGGTGCAAAAAAATGAGTTCTGAAACTAAATAAACCGTGAGGTTCAGGGTCATGATAAATTTGATGATAGTGCTGGATAAGGTGATTCTTATATTCGAGTATACGATTCCTTTCAAATCGGTTCTTAACGATGTCCGATACAGCTTCATTATAATAGTTATCTTTTATTTCCCGGTATAAAACTGGATCTTCCGATAGCATATATTGGATTCTTTTCTCAATCAGGTTCTCAGAATCTGCCAGGACCCGGCTGTAATAATTCTGTACTTCATCGAGATATTCCTTAACTGAAAAAGCTACTTCATCATTAAACCGGCCGGGATCAAGATCTGCTGTCTGTTCAAATTTTATTTTCGGAAGCAGCCTGTTATACCTCAAAAGTTCATTTTTTAAGAGTTCTAATTTCCCCCGCCTCTTGTCTGAGAGTTTTTTGCTTATAAAAAGGTTATAGGTTTCGTTTATTGCTTTGTTAAGTGCAGGGATTCTTTGTGAAAGTTCAAAATCGGCCTGACTTTCTTTTTTCTCAAGTGAATAAAAGTATTCTTCGTAATGATTATCTTTAAATTGATGAACCATTAATGCTTCGTAGGTCCATCGGGTTGGCATAAATTCAGCAATTCCAGGAACCTTGTCTGCACTTCCTAATGAACGGTTAAGCTTATCAAAACTAAACATGGCCCCGCTTAACAGCATCATTGGTATAATTAATATAGGGAGGATGATATAAATAGTGATGGCTGAATTAAATGATACAGAAATATTGAGCCCTAACAGGTTGCCAAATGCTGCAGTACTGAAAAGTGCTATCCAATAATAGAAATTCATTCCTTTTATTCCAAGAACAGAGTTTCCTACAAGAA
>JAOZKQ010000084.1 GCA_029935275.1 Bacteroidales bacterium
CTTATTCATTATCCTTGTTTCTTGAAAGAAAGGAATTATTAGAGGTCCCCTTTAGTGCTTTAATTCAAAAAATGATTGACTTTATCTATAAAAACTAATAGTTATTAATATGATTAAAATAGAGGCAAGTATTTCTAAGGGATGGTTGAATAAGTATGGTGGATTTGCGTTTAATGATAAGTACTATATGGACCCTTTTTATCGGATGAAACAGGATGATGAATGCCATGCTTTCGTAAAAAAAGAATTTCCGGAGTACCCTTTGTATAATATGGAATCTAATTTGGTTCAGGCTGAATATGTAGTGCCCAATATGATGTTAGTGGGGGCAATTCAACCAAATATGATAATAGCTGCAGCACTTGGGGCTGAGTTTATCTATTCACCTGATAAAGATTCCGATGTGGAAGGATATCCATTGCAATTGATTAAAAATGTTGAAGAACTTCCCTCCATTGATAAAGTATTGCAGCATTCTTTCATTAAACAACTGGAGGATCAATTTTTAAAAGCAAGTGAAGATTATCCAGATTATCGTATAATTCCACCTTTTTTCTGGGATACTTCAGGACGTGCTACCATTCATGGGATCATTACGACTTCTATGAAATTTATCGGGCAGGATATTTTTATCAATATGCTTATGGAACCTGACCTGGTAAAAGGGATACATCAATGGATAACGGATGTATATATTGCTGTTATAAAAAGGTTTTCCAGCCTGGGGAATCTGTCTGTAACTTCCGTTCATGTGGGTGAATGCTCCGGGGCCATGATTGACGAAGATTCTTACAGGGAATTTGTTAGTCCTTATATCAGTAAACTTGGAATGGAGTTTGGAAATATCAGGCTACATAGCTGTGGTAATAGTGATCATATTCTTGGCGCAATGTATGATGTTTCAAATCTTTCTATAATTGACACAGGATCAAATACATCTCTGGCTAAAATTCGTGAACGTATGGGAAAGAATTTTGAGATTAATGTAGCCCCTCCGGTTGAAGTGATGATAAAAGGGGCCTCCTTAAATGATATGAAAGAATGGCTAAGAAAAACGCTGGAGGATAATAATGATGGAAATCTGAAGATTGTATATCATTTGGAGGCTGATTATAGTTGGGAAAACTGTAAATATATTCACGAAGAGTTAAACAATTTAGGAATAGTGAAGAAAAATCGTTTGTATTAAGTTGTGGTTTTTAGGAAACACCATTTAGAATAAACTAATTATTAGAACCTCTTGTTTATGAGCATATGTTCATTATATTTGTGAAATAAAAAAGAGAGTTTAATATGTCACCCAGGCCAAAAAGATTCAGGAAAATGGAAGAACCACCCATGTTAAGGGGCTTCAGGCCTATTGGCATGTTTCGTGGTAATAATAAAGGTGTTTCTATTCAATACGAAGAGTTTGAGGCTTTTAAGCTGGCAGATTATGAACATCTTTCACATGAGCAGGCGGCGAAAAAAATGGGGGTTTCCCGTCCTACTTTTACCAGGATTTATGAAGAAGTAAGGAAAAAAATTGCCATTGCATTTGCTGAGGGCAGATCCATCCATTTTGATGGGGGCAATGTACAGTTTGATAAAGATTGGTTTCGTTGTTCCGCTTGCCACCATGTTTTCCATATGGATCTGAAAGAAGCCAATATATGTAAAAATTGTGGATCAGAGAAGATTGAGAGTATCAATGATGCTAATCAGGACCGGTTCTCTGGCCATAGTTACCGGGGAGTAACGGCATTTCATCCTGGGCAAAAATGTATTTGTCCGGAATGTGGCATAAGTGTAACGCATGAACAGGGTATACCATGCAGAAAAATGCATTGTCCGGGTTGTCAGTCATTAATGATACGCCTGGAATAATGGAAAGATTAAGATGAGTATGTGAGTGTTCAACCTCATTCAGACATTAACAGATTAGTAATCAGTACTTAAAAAACTTCTATCTGCTCTCTGTTAATTGTTCCCAATTGGGATACTAATAATAAAGAGGTCTTTGTTTTTATTTCCACTTATAAGATGGCTATTAACTTCATTTGGAGATCCTTCCTTTAACTCATCAAGTAGAAAACTTACTTTTGATAAAGAATTTTTATCTGGCTGGCCGGATTGAAAAAGTTTTTCAAAATTTGCAATACATGTTTGACTGTAATCAGATGGTATAATCCATCCCAAATTAAATAACTTGAGCTTTTTGTTTTGTTCGAATTGAAAAACCATCTCTTTTAAAAGAAATTCATCCTGAGAGAGACAGCCAGAAGGGATAAGCTGCATTAATTTATGAAGTGAAACTGGCAGCTTGGGATTATTAAAAAAAGGGCTAGGATTTAATTTATTAATAAACTGGATCATTGAATTTATTTCCTCTACCGTATTCATGGCACAATTTCCTTTTAGGGTCAGGCTAAATATGTAGTTTTTATAAAAATCATTCAGGGCCTCCAAAAAGTCAAGTCCGTAATAATGCCTGGCTTGTTCTTCAGATTTGTTTTTTTGAATGAATGACTCCATGAGAAAGAAAGTATTTTCTTTACTTATTTCAGTGAATTTAAAATTAATTTTATTGGCCGATTTTCTTGCAACTTCAATAAGACCCAGGCCGGCTCCACCTTTCTGGGAAAGAACTGTTTCCTTAAGTAAAGTTTTATAATAAAGGTCAAGGCCAAATTCAGAGAGGCTGTTTAGTTTTTCAATCTTAGCATTTAGTGAATGAACATTTTTTGAATTCATTACATTGGCAGAAGCAATGCTGAATAAGTCTTCCTCCCCCTGAACTAAAAATAGTTCTTTGGGCATTTTACCCGGACTTTCAATAAGAGAATGATGCCTGTTTACATTTTGGATACATTCAATCATAATATAAAAGGACCGTTTTCGCAATATAAGGGGAGCTGAGGTCTTCTTAATTAAGCTTTCTGCAATAGGGATTAGCACATCATTTATGGAATCATTAAAATTACCGACATAATTAAATGTAAGCTGTTTCTCTAAAATTTGTTTATAGAGAGAAACTCTTTCTTTAGAAAAAATATGATGGCTTTTTGTCATTAATGATGACTAAAACATTAAAGAGATAAAATTATTAATATTTTTTAACTTCAAGCTAAAAAATTTCCTTTGTTTTTTATAAGAAGACAAACATAATGCAGAAATAGTTGCATTCAGCTCAGATTTTATAATTTATACTACAGCCTTGATTACTCATTAATTATTTCCAGATTTTGGTCAATATTGTAAGTTTCCCCCTTTTTGGTATTCAACTTAAGAACATTTCCTTCTGATGAAATGTAGCAGGTATTTCCCAGTTTGGAAAGTATTTTTACCATGGTTAATTTCCCACTATCCCATTCCATATCTATTTGAAAACCACCTCTTGCCATAAGACCTTCCACTTTTCCTTTTTTCCATTCATCAGGAAGTGCAGGAAGTAAGATAATTTCTCCGGCATGACTCTGGAGTAGCATTTCTGCAATTCCGGCTGTACCCCCAAAATTCCCGTCAATCTGAAAGGGTGGGTGATTATCAAATAAGTTAGCTAATGTTGATTTCATAAGGAGGGCACGAATATTATTATATGCTTCATTTCCATTATGCAGACGGGCATAAAAATTAATAATCCAGGCGCGACTCCAGCCTGTATGACCCCCGCCAAATGACAATCTGCGTTCAAGGGTCTTCCTTGAGGCCTCCATAAATTCAGGAGTTTCCATAAAACTAAATTGAGTTCCCGGATATAGAGCATATAGATGTGACATATGTCGATGGCCTGGTTCAGCTTCCTCATAGTCTTTCCGCCACTCCATAATTGTTCCGTTTTTACCAATCTGCACAGGTGCAAGTTTCTCCAGTTTCTTTTCCAGTGTTTTGCTGAGTTTTTCGTCTTTACCTAATATCTTTGAAGCTTCAATTGTATTTTTAAAAAGATTAAAAATGATCTCCTGATCCATTGTAGGCCCCATATCCATACTTACAGCCTGACCATCTTTATCAAAATAAGTGTTTTCCGGTGACATAGATGGCCCGGAAACCAGCCACCCGGTTTCGGGGTCCTTGACTAGAAAATCATTAAAGAACAATGCAGCTTCTTTCATTATTGGCCAGGCCTTTTTTTCCAGAAATTCCAGGTCGCCGGTATATAAATAATGTTCCCATGGATGCAGTGCTAGCCAGGCACCACCCATCGGCCACATGCCCCATCGTGGGGAACCAATAGGAGAAGTAGGAAACCATACATCGGTGGTATGATGCACTACAAAACCTTTGCTTCCATAAATAGTTTTGGCTGTTTTTTGACCCTTGGGAATCATTTTTTCTGTGAAATCAAACAGGGGAAGGTGGCATTCAGATAAATTGGTGACTTCAGCTGGCCAGTAGTTCATTTGCACATTGATATTTGTATGATAATCTGCATTCCAGGGCGGTTTCATTCCGTCAGCCCAGATACCTTGTAAGTTAGCAGGGAGACTTCCTGGTCTGGAGCTGGAAATTAGCAGGTAACGTCCAAACTGGAAGTAAAGTTCAATAAGGTCCGGATCAGCTGAGCCGCGTTTTAATGCGTCTAGTCTCTCATTGGTAGCAAAATATCTTGCATTGGAACTTCCCAGTTCAAGTTTCACCCTGTTAAATAGATCTTGATAATCTTTAATGTGTGCTAAAAGGATGGTCTGATAGTTCTTCCCTTTAATTTTAGCTAGTTTTTCTTTACATAATTGTTCAGGATCACCGCCAAGGTAATCGGTTGCTGCTACAAGGATTAGGATTACTTCATCTGCATTTTTTACTGAAATGGAATTTCCGTCGCTTGTTATTTCTCCTCCTTTTGTTTGTATTTTAAGGCGGGTTTCCATTTTCACCCCATGTTTGTTCCCGATATGCTCTTTCATAGTGACTATTCCGGCATCACCGTAACTTATATGAGGATTTGCACCTGAACGGTCAAGTTTCAGGTTGAAGTTAATCTGGCCGGGTTGGTCTGCGGTAATTTTCATCAGTAAAGCATCATCAGGTGAACTTGAGAATATTTCCCTTGTGAAATTCACTTTCCCGGCAGTATAGCTAAGCCTGGCAATTGCAGATTTAATATCCAGCTCCCGGATGTAATTTTGGACTCTTCCATAGTTTTCAAATTCAATTCTTATATCGCCTAAAGATTGATAGGTGTTTGTGCCGGATGGCAGTCGGGGAGAAAGAATTTTATCAATGGTTAATTTTTCAGCTTCTGTTATTTCACCATCGAAAAGCATCTTTCGTATTTTGGAAATATATTTTTCTCCGTTTATTTTGTCTTCAATAAGCCCGTTGCGGGTCCAGACTGTTTCTTCATTAAGCTGGATGCGTTCTTCATTTATGCCTCCAAATACCATGGCTCCCAGTTTCCCGTTTCCTACAGGTAATGCTTCATTCCAGTTTTTAGCCGGTGTTTTATACCACAATACAAGATCTGCATCATTATTGACCTGGCCATAAATGACAAGATGTATCAGGGAGAAAAAGATGAAAAGATGAATTTTCCGCATTATTAATAGATTAGTTTGTGTATAAAATTTTCCGAAAGTACTAAAATTTAAGAAAAACCGGAAAATTTTCCAGACTAGTTAAAATGTTTATATCAGGTATTATTTTTCAAAATTAATTCAATATTGGGCAAATAAACTTGCAAAATATAAGGCTAAAATAATAATATTTTTGTCTTCTAAAATACCCATACGTTTGAAATGGAAAACGATCGAATAAGAATGATCATATATCTTTCGATAAAGATGGAAACTCCGAAGTTTTCCTGATGGCCCATATTTTATTTCAATAGGATAATAATAATATAGTGGATTTTGGCAATCTTGATAATATATCGATATTATATACCGATTCTATTCCGAAAGTGATTTTGGCGAGAACCATTTCAGGAATTGCTTTTGCATAATTATGGTTAAACGGTACATAACAGGTACAATGATTAAGGTTAAAAATGTAGCAAAGCTCAATCCAAAAATTACAGTCCAGGAAATTGGACCCCAAAAAGCAACCATATCCCCACCAACAAAAAACTGTGGGTCAAACTGGCTTAACATCGTTCCAAAATCCAGATTCACTCCAATGGCTAGGGAAATCAGTCCCATCACAGTGGTGATTGCCGTTAGTAATACAGGCCTGAGTCTTGTTCTTCCTCCTTGAACAACACATTCGGTAGCTGCATCCACAGGTAGAAATGCGCCCGGTTCTATTCCCAGTTCTTCTCTTTTTCTTTCCTTCAACAATTCAATGTAGTCGATAAGTACAATCGCATTATTTACTACAATACCGGCAAGGGAAACAATGCCGATACCCATCATTACTACAATAAAATCCATTTTAAAAGTGGCAATTCCCCCAAAAACGCCAATGGTACTGAATAAAACACTAATCATAATAATAAGAGGACGGATAATGGAATTGAACTGGGTAACAAGGATCATTAGGATTAAAGAAACAGCGATAAGCATGGCCTGCATTAAAAATGCCATGGATTCCTGCTGTTCTTCCTGCTCCCCGGTAAATTCAAAAGAATATCCTTCAGGCATTACGAAATTTTCCAGTATTTTTGAAATATCCTGATTGATTTTAGTTGCATTAAAGCCTTCCACTACATTTGAGTACAGGGTTACGACCCTTTTTCTGTCCTTCCGGTTAACAGCGCCATAGGTTGAACTGTATTGAATAGTGGCAACGGAGGATAAAGGAACCTTAATCGTTTTTCCGTCATCTTTGAAATATATATCCTGATTCATTAAAGAAGAAATACTATAGCGGTATTGGTCTTTTAGCCTTATGAGGATCGGATATTCATCTTCACCAACTTTAAAATCAGAAATTTCTTTTCCAAACAGGGAAGTCCGGATATTTTGTGCTATTTGTGCTGTTGAGAGGCCAAATCTTCGTGCTTTATCACGGTCAATATGTATGATAAGCTCAGGTTTTCCTACATCGAGGTCAATTTTCAATCCTTCAATACCTGGGATGTTCCCTTTTTGAATAAAATTTTTAACGGTGTCGGAAAGATAAATCAGTTTATCAAAATCTTTTCCTATTAGCTCAATATTGATGGGTTTTCCGGTGGGTGGGCCCATATCATTTTTTTCAAATGAGATCAATACCCCCGGGTATTTTCCAATTAATTCGTTACTTAACCTGGTCATGATATCGGTTGTTTTAACACCTCCCCTGAATTGATAGTCAAGAAAACCAATTGTAATAATTGATTTGTTTGCTTCATCCCCAAGGGTAATCCTGTCTGACGAACCTTTTCCAACGGTTGTAAGAACTGATTTAACAATATCTTTATTTGGTTTAAGTAAATTTTCAATATCCTGTTCAAGTTTCATACTGAAAGAGTCCGTTGCATAGATGCTTGTTCCTATAGGAAGTTCTGACACAATATTTATGTACGATGGCTCATTATTTGGAAAGAACAGGACATTCGGGCTTCTCATGCTAAAGAAAATCAGGGTTAAAATGAGTAGTACAACTGTCCCCGAAAAAAACAACCATGGACTTTTTCCATTAAGTGAGTATTTAAGGGTCTTAATATAAGCGGATTCCAGCCAGGGAAGGAATTTGTGCTGGAACCATTGCCCGATCCTATAAAAGAAAGCCTGGTTCAAAAATAAAATAACAGCAAAAATGGCAGATAGGTTAGCAATAGTATATTTCTTTAGGAAATAACCGAGAGCAGCTAAAATTACCAGGCCAAGAATAGCAATCAGGTTTTTCTTTCTTCCTTTTTTAAACGATTCTTCACTTTCAATTTTTATAAATGTTGAGGAAAATACAGGAATAATAACCAGTGCTACAAACAATGAAGAAGTAAGGACTATAATCAGGGTTATAGGAAGCATTCTCATGAATTTTCCTACCATACTGTCCCAAAAGGCAAGGGGTAAAAATGCTGCAAGGGTAGTAATGGTTGAGGTTATGATAGGTGTTGCTACCTCTCCTACACCTCTTCGTGCAGCTTCAAATGGTTTATATCCGAGCGTAATTAAGCGATAAATATTTTCCACCACCACAATCGCGTTATCAACCAGCATTCCCAGCGCAAGGATCATGGCGAATAAAATGATCATATTGATTGTGTATCCCAGCATGGAAAGAACAATAAAACTGGTAAACATGGAAAGAGGAATTGCCAGTCCTACAATCAGGGCATTGCGTGTTCCAAGAAAATAAAAAAGGATCAGCGTCACAAAAAGCACGCCCATTATCATGTTATTTACTAAATTATTAAGTTGTTTTCTTACATTGTCAGATTGATCATTGGTATAATGAATATCCAGAGTTTCGGGTATGGCCCGGCTTTGTTTGGACTGATCCATTATGGCAAATATTTTATCCGTAGCAATTAGCAGATTTTCTCCACTTTTTTTGACAACCTGAAGAGAAACAACCGGGTCTTTATATAAGCGGGCAAAATTGGTGGGGTCTT
>JAOZKQ010000461.1 GCA_029935275.1 Bacteroidales bacterium
CTGTTTCTAAAATATGGCTGTCAATTACCTGATAGATATTGTCTTAGCTCTTATTATGTTTTCTATAGGCACCTCTCTGGAGCTTAAAGACTATAATTACGTTTTACATCATCCTAAAACGGTTGCCATTGGATTATTTTTTCAAATGCTTTTCTTGCCTTTACTTGCCCTTATCATTATTATGTTTTCTGATTTGAACCCCATTCTTAAAGTCGGTTTGTTTATTGTTTCTCTTTGTCCCGGGGGAACCACTTCCGGATTCATTAGCTACCTGACTAAAGCTGATGTTCCTCTTTCCATAGCACTTACCGGGATAAATAGCTTTTTAATACTGCTCACTATTCCGATATTTACTAACATGGCAGTTGAAGGCTTCTTGGGGCAGGCATCAGACATTAATCTTCCCGCTCTTAAAACAGCTTTAGATATTGTTCTGGTCATTTTAATTCCGGTCCTGCTTGGGTCAATCTTTAATCATTATTATCCGGTAATAGCAGGAAAATTGCAAAAGTGGCTCAAATTTCTGAATATTGGTTTATTAGCGATTATGTTCAGTATTAAATTTTTTGCTCCTGTACAGGAAGGTGGGAGTGGGATAAGCATGTTAGATATAAAATTGATATTTCCATATGCTTTTGGTATTCATATCATTGCCATGCTAACAGCTTATTTCATGTCTTATCTTTTTGTTAAAAAGCATGATAGTTGCATAACCATAGGCATTGAGGTGGGCCTGCAAAATACTACACTGGCATTAATGATCACCTCTGTAATTATACAAAACAATGAAATGTCCAAACCAGCCCTGGTTTATGCCTTCTTTTCATTTTTTACAACTCTTGTATTTGCATTTTTAGCGCGATATTTCCATACCGATATAAGGGCTGAAGGATAATAACATTAACTTTCTATGAATAGATGGGTTTAAATTTTTGTTGAAACAGTTTTTGAAGCTTGTTCTTTTATCGTTTTTATCAAGTTCAAAATTTCACTTATCCGAATTTGTATGGAGCATATTGACAGAAAATTCTGAAACCCCCAGACATATTTCCCCATTATCACTAATTCCTTCTACAAAAATCTTATAGTGAGAAATATCGTCGGAAGTAAAAAAAGACAGGAAGGCTCTTCCATTTTCTGTAATTATATTCGGGTTCCAATACAAGCATAACCGATGATCGGGTTGTTCTGAACCTATATTTTCTGGCGTATATTTTGGAGAATAGAACTGTCGATAAGATGAATATCCAATAATTTTCTTTGAAATTGTTCCTGGTGAATACGGATCAATATACTTCGTACCATCCCCTTGTTTAGTGAATATCGATATTACCCCGGCACCCCCATTTACTCCAAAAATAGCTGCGTCATTAGCTTTAAGTACCTCAACTACATCTATATCATTCATTGGAATATTCTGAATAACTTCTTCTGGTACCGGATTCCCATCCAATAAAAATAAAGGCGAAACGGGACCACTAAAGCTTACCTGTCCAATCATCATAATTTTATTACCAACAACTTGAACACCTGCCACTCGTCCCTGCAAATAATCAGCAACATTTCGAAATGCGAGATCCTGCTCGGTAATTTTTAAAGAATTATGGGGTTTACTATAAATTCTAAAATGACCGTCGTCTTTTTCTGTTTTTTCACCTTTCACAATTACCTCCTCAAGCAAAATTGAACCGGATTTCAGTAAGTAATCTTTCAAATCCTTTTCGTTAAAATATTGTTGCTGGTAAAGTTTAACAGGAAAGTCGGTAAATGTTTTTGTTGCAGGAAGATATAGTTTCGAAACACCGGGGCTTTTTTCAAATACCGGATCAAGAAGTATTTCAGTTGACAATTTACCTTTTTTATTCCGGGCTTGTGTAAAAACCCATGCCGTATCAGTAAAAAAGATACTGTCAAATGAAAATCTTCCGTTTTCACCTATCTTACTCTGGGCACTATAAAAATAATCGTTTTTTGAGATGTTTAGAACAATGTTTCCATTGCTAACTGACTTCTTACCCATTATTTTTTCAACTTTTCCCTTTATTGAAATTCCTCCATCATGGTTTAAATCAGGGGCACTGTCCTTTTTGGGCAAGGTATTCCATAGGTAATTACTCCAACCCTGAGTTAACATAAGCAGGTTTAATTTTCTTGCTGAAGTTATATTTGAATCATCTTCAAAAAAATCGGAAGGCGATTCAATTGTTCCCTTTAGCTCTGAATCAATCAACAGCCATGAAAGAATATTCAAAGCTGGCCCGTTTTCCCCAACTGCATTGTCATCAACCACGGTAAGCGACAAGCTTGAATTGGTTGAATAATTGAAGCCATTTTCATCAAATAGCTCTAGTTGAACATTAGTCCGTGTTGAGAATTTATTCTGATTTAAGCTAATTTGAATATCATTAATTTCATAATCCCTCAAAAAGAAAAGCCTTTCTGAAATTGGCTTTAACTGCTCATCCAATAAAACAATCCTGTTAATTCCAGCTTGTAAAACAGATTTATTTACTATTACTTTAGTGTCCTTTTCCTTTTGAAC
>JAOZKQ010000462.1 GCA_029935275.1 Bacteroidales bacterium
GTTATGTACATATAAGGATTAAGCAATCGTGGCCTTGTTTCCAATCCTGCATTTGAATATTCCAATTGAATGCCACAAAAGCCAATACCTGTCTCTACATTATAAAATGTAATCCATGGAACATCAGCTTGCAGGAACAGATCGGCAAGATCGGGCATTTCAGCTACATTATAAACAATAACCTTATCTGAAATGGCATCATACCAGGCAGCATGTGTCATTAGTTCACGTTTGAAAACAATTTCGCCATTCCGTAGAGCAATACAATCAACCCTCTTATTAATCCTCATGCTGGTAGAACTGATAAAATATGGCAAACCCGGATAAAACTCATAACGAACAGACGCATCTACTTCAGGAAGTTCCCTTAAATTACCCCACATCTCAGCAGTTGAAATTACAGGGCCAACCATGAATTTTGTATTTTTAGGCGGTTTCCAGTCTGCAGTATGTGTCCATGGCCGCGGAGGAGCATAAACACCCGGGTTCCAATGTATGGCCCCATTTGTTTCCATTCTGTGAAATAAGGGTGTTTGCGGTTTACTTTTCAAGGTAATCTGATCTAAATGACCTGAATTTGGGTGCAATACAATAGAATACTTGTCATTGTCAATTCTTAAACCCGGAGCCTCCCCCTGTACCCTGAGATCTGTTTCATATACTTTAGCAAGGGCATTTTCATTATTGTAATAAATCAGAAAAACCTGACTTGTTTTAGCCGGTACATCAGCAAGGAATGCAACACGAGCAGTAATTGTTGGCATCCAAAAGGGAATTTCGCGGGTGGGGTTTCCGTCAGCATCAGGATCCAGTTCATCCTCAATCAGGAATTTCTTAAGATCGTAAACCTGACTGGGCACTTCTGTTAAAACATGAGTTTCAGGATCGACAGAAACTACTCGTATTTCCCGCTTAAGATGCAATGCCTCATCCGGGTAGAAAGATAACAACACCTCTACAGGCTCTGATTTTCTTTCTATTCCGGCAGTTTCAGATAAAACTATTGATTTATAGTTCTTCCATTCCTTATCAAAAACCGGAGTATCGGATGGTGCTGTCAAGGTTTTTGTTGTGGTTAAATAAGTATCTTCCTTTGAGGCATGAATATCTTTTTTCACCCTAACCTTAATCGTAACCTTATAGTCCACTCCCGGCTCCCATTTAAACCAGCCTACTATATGCGGATTTTTATACAGGGTGCCATCCTGGGATAAACCGTAGCCTGAGGGTGGCCGGTGACTTAAGGCAGGCCTGCTCATATCCGTAATTTCATTTTCCTTATGCAGGTCGGTAAAACGCTGCAGTTTATCATTTACAGAAGTTTCAACTTCAATAATAGAAGCCTGTGGCAACTCCAGTTCAGCAATAAAATGATAAAAAGGAATGGCGGGACATGGATAAGCCAATTCAAATTTATGTACTGTCAGTTCCTTGTTTTTATCGCCTTTAGCAAAGACCGATAAAGAAGAAAACACCAGGAGAAAAATGCTTAAGAGAAAGAATGAATGCTTTTTCATAGTTTTGATAGATTTAAAAATTAGTATAAAAAATTCTGTTCCTGTTTCATTTTAACTTTGTAGTAATAAGGTTCTTTTGTCTCAGGGCTTTTACCCCCTTTTCCCAGGCCCCTCCTGTTCCCCAAAAGTAATATGAGAAATACATTGTACTTTTAGGAATGATGGGTACCCAGGGTTGAAATTCGGCATAAAAATGATGTGAATCACGATTTCCGGGTTCATTCAAAAACATATGTAAAAATAAAGGCTGATCAACGGGGTAAGCTCCAATAAAAGAGATATCATCCTTTGAGTCATAAGCCGCATTCCAACCTTCCTTAAGGTAGAATACCATACCATATCTTTTTTCCGGTCTCATCCTGTATTCATGTAAACCGTCCAACTCAGGAATGGTATAAATATCTTCTGTCCAATGCCTTTGGCCAAGTTCCAGTATTGGCTGTGGCCCTAATAGATTGGCTTCAGGATTAATAAAAGTCAGCGCGAACCGCACTTCCAACAATGGCGAATCGCCGTAAAGGGTAAATGTTTTTTCCAGCCGGTTGCCATAATAGTCTGTCCACATTCTTATCCGGACAAAATCACCCTCCTTTTTAACAATCTCAGCATCATAAACCTGATGGTTCTCCATGCTTCCCTGACCCAGAAAATCTTCAAAACCACCATATGGATAGAAGCCCCTTTCCCGGAAAGGGCGCTTATGGTCAACAACTCTATCCGGCCATAACTTAAAAAGAATATTGTCCTCACGGCTTTTCACAATATATTCAATTACCCTGGCACCAGTAGTTAACAGGGTAACCACCACACTATCGTTTTCCATGCAATATTCATCTACCCCATCGCCGTTTAAATCAGTAGCATATACATGAGGCTTACCCTCTGATTTTCCCACTCCAAGCTGTGACACAAATTGATTGCCTAAAGCATCTACTTTGACCTTATAATTACCGGCAGGTACATCCAGCTCAAACAACATATCCTGAAATGTGCTTTGTGATGCTTCACAAGTTTGT
>JAOZKQ010000463.1 GCA_029935275.1 Bacteroidales bacterium
CTGAAGCTCAAAAGTGGTATATAGTTTTAGATAAACCACTCGCTTCTGATGTAGCAATTCAGGTTGCCATAGACGATCTTAATAAAGCCGGAGAAACATTTGGCATACAGTTTATTAAAACTACAAAAACAAATAAGAAATATCCGAACTCAATCATTGTTGGTTCACCGGAACGCAATACCCTTACAAAATCCATGGTTGAAAAGGAAAAGCTAACTTTAACAGGTACCTCTGGCGAACAAGGATACGAAATTGTAACCAGGCTTATGGATGGCATAAAAGTAATGATTGTTTCCGGTGGCTCCATTCTGGGTGAGGCTTATGGCTTATTCTGGATTTCTGACAGGTTAAAAGTAACCGGAACTATTTCGGATATAAATACAGTAAGGGAACCGGAACTTAAAATCCGCTTCGCAGGAGGCAACTCTAAATCGCAAATGAGGCAGGCATTGCGTTACGGTGCTACATGGGTTTGGGGAAGCCATACCGTAAATCACCTTGTTCCCTGGGACTCTGAGCCTGAAAGGACACAAAATGCAAAGAACAGGGAAGAGTTGAAAGAACTGATTGACTATGCCCATTCTTTGCACCTGAAATTTATCGTCTATGAAGATGAATTTTCATTTCACCCAACACTTCTTGAAGAGTTTGAAGCAAGCCTTAATCCTGAAGATCCCGCCTTCTGGGATGCTGTTCAGGCAAAATATCGCCGTTTGTTAAAAGCGATACCAGAAATTGATGGTGTTCGTCACCGCACCGGAGAGGCTACCAGGGTTGGCGGCACTTATAAATCATTTGATGTGATGCATGACGGAGATAGCGACTGGAGCCTGGCAAAACGTTACCGAACATGGATTAAAAATGTTTATGATGTTGTTGTTAGCGAGTTTGATAAAATATACTACCAGCGTACATGGGTTACCAGCTCTTATGAACAGCACTCTATGGCCGGGGTATATGAGGAAATATTTACAGATGAAATTCCTGTGAAAAATTTATATTTGTCGCCATATATGAGTACCACTGACCGCTATTTTCATCAACCATATAATCCAACATTTAACCTGACACCCCACAACATGATTGTTTTATTGTCACCACTCAATTATCATGGCAATAACAATTGTGGTATCCTGCCCACTTTCCCCGGGACATGGTATCAGGGAGGATTAAAAACATATTTATCTGTTGAAAACAGTAATTGTAAAGGCGCTGACTTTGGTTTACGATCAAAAGAGGGCTGGGATACATGGTCATTAACGGCTTATACGGTATATAGGCTCACCTGGGAGCCCAATATAGATGTAAAAGAAATTGCTCATGATTTTACTGCAATCTATTTTGGGAAAGAGGCTGCTGACGAATTAGCTGAAATGCTGATGCTTACACCAAAGATATATAAATACGGAATGTATATAGCACCTGCTGCTCACGGACAATTTGCTTCATTAACCCATTTGAGATTGACCACTTTCCCTGTAAAGGGATTACCCAATCTTGATGGCGGACGTAAACATATAGAGTTCTTATCTGACATTTATTTGCGTTGTCTTCCGTGGATTGAGGAGACTTATCTGTATCTTGACCATGGATTAAACTTAGCTAATGAAGCCAGGGCTATTGCAAATAAGTCTGCACTAAAAATATCTGACCCCAAGAAAAAGGAGCTTATTAAGAATAATGCCGAAATGACCTACAGATTAGTTGAGGTGAATAATTATTATGTAAAAGCGATGATCAGCTATTTCCAATACAGGGAGGATCCTTCACCTGAGTATAAAAATCAATTAGGTAAATATTCAGATTTATTAAATAGTGCCATGGAGGCATTCAGGGAAGTTCCCGGTTTCGTTTACAAGCTTGATGGTATGATTCAGTTACAGCTTAACATTAATGAGGCATTGGAAAATGTTGAGAAGGCAGGGAAAATGCTTGCCAATGCGCCAAATGATGCCGGAATAGATAAATTGATAAATGATCAGCAGGCAAAATATATTGAGGTACTTGAGAAGTATAAAGATGAAGCTGTTAAATTTGTTTACTGGCAGGGCCGGGTTGATGGGCGCGATCTGCTCAAGCTTAAAGGAAATGAAATCGAAATTGAACACCTTCGCTACGACAATATATTAGAAACAACTGAAGAATTTTCTACCTCGTTGCCTGCAACAGAGTACACAGTTATTGTCAAAGACATTCAATCAAGGTCGTTTGGGCCCTTTGTCCTGGAACAGCCATCAGCAGAAAACGATTATACAGTAACTCTTTATTTATCAGACTCGCCAATGCATGGCTATAGCTGGTGGAAATTTGAATTATATTATATTCCCCGATCACCGGAAGAACTTGGATTGGCCGTGCCCTGGGGAAAGTAACAGAAAGGTGAAAACTACAACTGATTGCTAATAAAAAAATAAGGAAACATGAAAACTCGAAAACGAATCTACCTTTTTATTCTAATAAGCCTTATAGCTCTTTCAGCCTGTTCAACCAGGCAAGGCCCAACTGATGCTGATGGCCGGCCGCTA
>JAOZKQ010000464.1 GCA_029935275.1 Bacteroidales bacterium
TTTCAAGGCTAATCAGCATGCTTTTTGCTGTACCGCTTTGTGGATTGTAAACTTCGTGATGCCTGAAGTTGTGTAAAACAAAATTAGCATTAAGCTCATTGTTAATTCTTTGCAACAGATTTAAATTAAAAGCCGCGGTATGTCCATGAGGGTCATTATAGGCTTTAAGAATGATTTCCGGATCTTTTTTAAGGTCGAAGCCTATAAAAAGTAAATCCCCGGAATGCATTACAGATTTCAACTTATTCAGAAAATTCAATGTTTCGTTTTCATTATAGTTGCCGATATTAGACCCAAGAAATAGTAAAATCTTTTTAGATTGATTATATCCATTAATTTTTTCTATTAAGCGGAAATAATCACCCACCTTACCATTTATTTTTATTCCAGGTAATTCCTGCTTCAGGTTCAGTACTAAATTTTTAACTGCATCTTCAGAAATATCAATAGGGGTGTATTCAAAAAATGCATTCTGATCATGAAAATGGGACAATAGAACTTTTGTTTTTAAGCCATCACCGGCACCAAGTTCAATCAAATTATATTGGGTACTATTTTCAGTAAGGGCCTCAAAAATTCTTTGTTTTTCAGTTTCGAAAATTTCAAGCTCGCAATTAGTAAGATAATATTCAGGCATTTGCATAATATTCTGGAATATCCTGCTACCATTTGTATCGTAAAAATATTTTGATGATAAATACTTCTGGCTTGCTGTCAAGCCTTCCAGGGTTTCTTTTGCGAATTCAGTAAGAAGAGTAAGTATTTCCAAAATTATTAATTATTTGTAGCTAATGTGTTGATATCAAGAGGAATCCCTGTTTCAAAAGGGTTTTTAGAATCATTGCTCCATTCGAACCAGCCTCCATCAAACACTGACACCCTGGGCCATCCCAATAGCCAGGCATTAAAAAAGGCTTCACTACCGCGCCAACCGGTACCACAATAAAAGGCAAGGTGTTTGTCAGGTGTTATGCCTGCTTCTCTCCAGACAGATTCTATTTCATGATATTCGCGGGTAGTATGATCCAGGTTGCGATAATTTTCCATGTGGTAGGCATCCGTTCCGCAATTTCCAAAAATAGCCCCGGGTATCCGGCCTTTCTTTTCGATGTAATTATAACCGCTTACTTCACCAATAAATTCAGGCCAGCTCCTGACACAGATCAGTTCACCATCTCTTGATTTTAATAATTCTTTTGCTTTGGGAATATCCACTGCAAGTTCAGGTTTTGCAGGTATCTCAGCCTTGAAATCGTTTACATTCTTTTTGGGCACATCTTCGGTACTTATTTTATAGCCTGCATCTATCCAGGATTGAAAACCTCCGTTTAAAACCCTTACATCCTTCACCCCGGCATACATCATAATAAATGCACAACGGATAGCGCCAATATGTCCGGCCGCACTTCCTGGAAAAGGGTCATCATTGTTTGGCGCCATAAATTTTCCGTAAAGGACAACTGTTGTGTCACAGGTAATTCCATGTTGCTGCAAAGCTTCCTGTAATTCTTCCGGCGAACGACGATTCCAGGTTTCAGGCGATTCAAGGGCTAATGTATCTATATCTATGGCGCCGGGAATATGTCCACTCAGATATGCATCCCTGTTGCGGTAATGGGCATGGCAAATGATTACTTTATTTCCATTATAATTGGGAGAGTTGGCCCCTGAGGATATAGATTTCACCCACTCCGGATATACTAAATGAGCATATCTTTCCAGGTTTTCCATGGGGAGTTCAGGGTTTACAGTCCATTCATCAATAAAGTGATTATAAATGGCAACATTAGCATAGCCGGCACGAAAAAACAATTGTGCAACTAATTCAGTCTCTTTTGAAGAATAGCTGTATATTACAATCCGATTTTCAGGTAATATCCCCTTTGATCTGACTATTTCAATCCAATCTATATATTTTGTCCATTTATAGGGTAAGCTTTTTGCTCCCTTGATATGCCCTCCACGCAATTCACCTTGCAAACTCCAGCCGTTATAGGCATCAACCGGTCGTGCATCAATGAGTACTCCCTTTTCATTCTGATTAAATTTGATTAATTCCTTTGTTGTGATTAGGCTTATTTTT
Organism: Bacteroidales bacterium; assembly: GCA_029935275.1. Taxonomy (GTDB): domain Bacteria; phylum Bacteroidota; class Bacteroidia; order Bacteroidales; family VadinHA17; genus JANTGF01. The sequence goes on from JAOZKQ010000464.1 coordinate 2,084, forward strand.
TGACTCATTGAAAAGTAGCTATGAATTATTGAATTTTTAAATATAATTATAAAAATGGATTTTTAGTTTGAACTAATCAATGCACTTTCGAGAGGTTTGCACATAAGGGGACTTCTAATAATTCCTTTCTTTCAAGAAACAAGGATAATGAATAAGATGCAAGTCATAAATATTTTTGAATAGCCTTAGTTATTTAAAAATATTTTGGCGAAGTCAGATTGTTTATAATGCTTGTTCCCTTTGGGTTGACAGTCCCGATAATTATCGGGATTCATATACTTCTTAATATTTTCTTGAATTATCCCGATAGTTCTTCAAAAATCTTAATCGTCTATGAAAAACACTGACAATCTTGTGGCGAAGTAATTATTAGAGGTCCCCGTAAGCTCATTTTCTTTATCCGGATAAACCAATGGCATTTTTGGTTTGATCAATAA
>JAOZKQ010000465.1 GCA_029935275.1 Bacteroidales bacterium
AACAAACGTTTAAAAACATCACTGGTTTTAGAGCTTACTGAGCTTTTGTTTTGGGGCATATTATACAAAACGATAATAATAAACATCACCAGAACAACAAGGCCCAACATCACATAAGGATTACGTATAACCATCAGATCATTGGTCCTGATTGCAGCTTTTTCAGCTTCATTCAATGTAGAAAAGATTAGATCTCCTGCAGCATCCCTTTCATCTGACTGTAACCGGGAAAGAATAAACCTGGATGCAACAAACATTCCCGCTAAAGAACCCATAGGGTTGAAAGCCTGTGCCAGGTTCAACCTGCGGGTAGATGTTTTCTCACTTCCCATTGATAATATGTATGGATTAGCGGTTGTTTCAAGAAATGCTAATCCAAAAGTTAAGATATATAGGGATACAAGGAAAAAACCAAACATTTCATACCTGGCAGCAGGATAAAATAAAAAAGCCCCTGTAGCATATAATCCAAGACCTAATAAAACACCTCTTTTATAAGAGTATTTTTTCACCACCAGAGCTGCCGGTATGGCCATGGTAGCATAACCTCCATAAAAGGCAAATTGTATCATAGCTGCCTTTGCATTTGACATTTCCATTACCGTTTTAAAGGCAGCAACAAGGGGATTGGTAATATCATTTGCAAAACCCCAGAGAGGAAACAATAATGTTATAAGTATAAAAGGAACCAGGTATTTCCTGCTTACCACCTTGTCTGCAACATCTTTTATTCCACTTGACATAAGCTTAATTTTTTGTTGAATCGTTTATTTGCCTGCCCGACTACTGACGGGTCGAATCGTTTATTTGTTCATTTTTAAAAAGCAGCCCTAATTTCCGCAATATCTACACCCAAAACAGATTTTGCTATTTTGGATAAATCACTTTCACTACCTGTGAAATGAAAAATATTGTGTTTATGAATGATCTTTCCTCCCGGTGCAAGAAATGCTGCAGGAGAAGAACTTTCAATTTCATAGAAGGGTCCCATTTGGCTACCATCGTCTAAAGGGCCATCGTTATATGCATTCATTACATCACCGATAAAAGGTTCTTCCTGTTCCGGCCAAAGCTGATTCACATACTCCACAATTCCTGGAGGAATGGTATATTGAACAATGGTAAGCACCCTGCTATCCTCATCATAACTTCCAGCTACCGGCTTTGCCCTTCCTGGTGCCAGGCCCAACTTCCTTCGCTTTTTCCCATCTACTTTGAAATAAATAACCCCATCCTCATATTTTATCCGTTCAGGAGTAATCTCACCAAAATAAGTGGTAGTTGCTACAGGACCTATTTTTGCCACATCTCCTTCTAAAAAAGGAATAACTACTGTAGTATTCTGCCCGGGGGTAAACATGCTAAGCATCCAGATAGAAATGGTTCCTGTTTCCCGTATCCACTCCTTTTTTCCTGTATTAGTAATTATATTTTCAGAAAGATAACCCACCCAGTTAACATCCTCAGACACATCAATACCTAATAAATCACTCAAATCTTCTTTATCAGCCAGCTTGATCTCCCTATCAACCATAAGGTCAAAAGTGGTACCATAATAGTTTCTAATTTGCATATCCTTAGACATAACAGCTGAATTCTCAGAAGATGAAACCAAATCCCAGGGCTCAGTATCAATCGAAGCCGGTGTAAACCAATTATCAAAATTCATTTGCCCTCCGGGTTTAAAAAACACCGAAAACTGGCCACCTTCCGGCCCTATCCATAAACGATTCTCACTTCCATAAGCATTCATATGTTCCAAAAGCGTATCTTTTGAAATCAAATCGTAATTAATCCAACCCAGACTTTTTCCATTTAAGCCCTCACATGTACTGGTAAATGCTTTCCCTTGATATTTTGCAGATACAATCACCTGGGCATTTCCTGATTTATTTTTCAATACCACAACATCATCCTTTTGTTTAAGAAAATTCAGGTCGTACCCAAAGCTTCCTTTCCGGAATTTTTCAGAAGATCCTGAATTTCCAGTTTTGGAAGATGAACAGGATGAAATAAAAGTGGCAAGGATCAGCATAAAAACAATCCTGTTTATTACAAAGTTAAAAGGATGAAAAGTCATATAGCAATCTGATTTAGAGTTTTTTATAATTCCCTACCGTTTGCTTAAAGGATTGAGCAAGATACTAAATTATTCAGTACACTTATAAATAATCTATTTCCATTGTTTATTTATAATTAGTCCAAATGAGGTTGAAGGTTGAAGGATTAGGACGAGTCAACATGTTAATGCCTTAGAAATCTTGATAAAAAATAAATCGCAAAAATATTTTTTATTCTACTTTGCTGGGTTACAGTAATATATAATAACATACTAAATTATTTTATACTAAATGTTGTATATTTACAATATTTAGTATTATATTTGCAGTATGGAAAGCAGGAAAATATATAACAGGATTGCAATTCTTCGTAAAGAAAGATCTTTAACCAGAAATGAACTTGCAGATAAAATTGGAGTTAATTTTCAAACAATTGGTTATTTGGAACGTGAAGAATATA
>JAOZKQ010000466.1 GCA_029935275.1 Bacteroidales bacterium
TATTGTAAGTAATGCTTATAGGTATCAAGAATACCATCTTTTAATTTTATCCTGTATTCCCATCCCAGAGATTTTAAAAAACTTACATCCATTAATTTTTGAAAAGTACCATCAGGTTTTGAGCTATCCCACAAGATCTTCCCTTTAAACCCAACAATATCCCTGATTAATTCTGCCAATTCTCCAATGGATAAATCCTCTCCACATCCAATGTTTACATGAGTATTTTTAATTTCTTTCATGTCTTTTGTCAGATCAGTAAAAGCAATATTTTCAAGAAGATAAACACTGGCATCGGACATATCTTCAGTATGTAAAAACTCCCGGCGGGGTTTGCCTGTTCCCCAGAGTGAGAGGGAAACAGAAGGGCCTGAGCCACCAATCCCTTCTGAAATTTCAATACCAAGGTTTTTTAATAGTACTATAATATCTTTTTGAGAAGAATTCCCATCCAATCCATTTTGCGGACGTTTTTTAAGATCTTCCCGGATAGCAGTCCAATCATCATTTTCAAGGCATTTACTCAAATGCAGTTTCCGGATTAATGCCGGGAGAACATGTGAAGTTTCCAGATTATAGTTATCACCCGGGCCATAAAGATTTGTGGGCATAACTGAAATAAAATCCGTTCCATACTGAATATTATAGGATTCACACATTTTAATACCAGCAATTTTAGCAATTGCATATGGTTCATTTGTATATTCCAGGTCTGAAGTCAGCAGGTAGTTTTCTTTAAGCGGCTGAGGTGCATTTTTTGGATAAATACAAGAACTTCCCAGAAAAAGAAGTTTCTTAATACCATTTAAATATGCCTGGTGAATTACATTATTTTGGATTTGAATATTTTCATAAATAAACTGGGCCCGGTAAGTATTATTTGCCATTATTCCCCCTACTTTGGCAGCAGCAAGGATTACGTATTCAGGCTTAGCTTCATGAAAAAATGCAGCAGTTGCAGCCTGGCTTGTTAGATCAAGCTCATTTAGAGTGCGTGTAATGATATTCTCATAGCCCTTTTGCCGGAGATTTCTCATAATAGCTGAACCAACAAGGCCATTATGACCGGCAAGGTATATTTTAGATGTCTTGTTCATATTTACTTCAATTTGAAATTAAATTCTACTCATAATAATTCAGCGTTTCATAGCCACCATCCTTCAGGTAAGTTTCCTTTTTTGTTAACTCCACGTCACTTTTCATCATTTCTGATATCAATGTTTTCAGGTCATATGTAGGTTCCCATCCCATTTTTTCCTTAGCTTTTGTGGCATCACCAATCAAAAGGTCAACTTCAGTAGGACGGAAATACCGGGGATCAACCGCGACAACTACTTTTCCTTGTTTAAGTTGATAGGCTGGATTATTGCAAGCTTTAACAATTCCTACTTCATCACCTCCAGATCCTTGAAATTCCACTTCAATTCCCACTTCATTAAAAGCCATACTTAACATTTCTCGTATGGTGGTAGTAACCCCTGTAGCAATTACAAAATCCTCCGGTTTATCCTGTTGCAACATCAAATACATCGCTTCAATATAATCCCGGGCATGTCCCCAGTCACGTTTAGATGACAAATTACCTAAATAAATCTGATCCTGAATTCCTAAGGCAATTCTCGAAACAGCCCTGGTAATTTTGCGGGTTACAAATGTTTCTCCACGGATGGGAGATTCATGATTAAAAAGAATTCCATTGCAAGCATACATATTATAAGCTTCACGATAATTAACTGTAATCCAGTAAGCATAAAGTTTGGCAACCCCATAAGGACTCCGCGGATAGAAAGGTGTATTTTCATTCTGTGGAACTTGCTGAACTAAACCATACAGCTCACTTGTAGAAGCCTGGTAAAACCTGGTTTTCTCCGTCAAACCAAGTAGCCGAATGGCCTCCAAAATTCTCAAAGTGCCAATACCATCAGCATTTGCAGTGTATTCCGGTGTTTCAAAGGAAACATGCACATGGCTCATTGCTGCAAGATTATAAATTTCATCCGGTTGTACTTCCTGAACAATCCGGATGAGATTAGTAGAGTCAGTTAAATCACCATAATGAAGAATGAAATTCTTATTCTCAACATGAGGGTCCTGGTACAAATGATCAATCCGTTCAGTATTAAACATGGAACTCCTTCTCTTTATCCCATGAACTATATATCCCTTTTTCAGGAGGAATTCTGCCAGATAGGCTCCATCCTGCCCTGTTATTCCAGTAATTAATGCAACTTTTGCCATTTATTATTTTATTAGTTATTATTTTCTCAATTCAATCAATTAGAAATTTTTTCTGCGAATTTTAATTTTCATTGCATCCTTTACAGGCTTTTCTGAAACCAAAATTAAATAGCCGCCACCACCTGCCCCGGAAAGTTTCCAGCCCAATGCTGTTTCCCTGAACTTATCAATTACCTTTTCAATTTCATCAAATACCATTAAAGGAAACATTTCTATCTGGGCATGGAAAGATTCAAGGAAATAGTGCCCGAATTTTTCAAGATCCTTTTTCAAAATGGCAT
>JAOZKQ010000467.1 GCA_029935275.1 Bacteroidales bacterium
CTTGATAAAAATACAAGCCCTAATCAAATATCCAATATTGATAAGGATAAAGTTATAAATGTAGTGTTAAAGAACATGATAAGTATTGAAGATTATTAGTAAAAACATAAGAGTATGATACCAGTACGTTTTGGAGATAAAATAATAGAATTAGATATTCCTGCAGAAAATATCTGTTTCAATTTAAAACGCAATAAATTCGATGCAGAACTTAGCGAAACAGAGGAGATTAAAAGAGCTTTGGAAAACCCTGTAGGTTCAGCAAAATTAAAAGAGATTGTAAAAGAAAATTCTACGGTAGTAATTATGGTTGACGATCGCACACGTAAAACTCCGCAGAAATTAATTCTTCCTTTTGTCTTAGATGAGCTTAACGAAGCAGGCGTAAAAAACAGCCAGATTAAATTGATAATTGCTACAGGAACTCACCGCGACATGACTGAAGATGAAATACTTGAACGGTTTGGCGAAGAAATTGTAAACAGGGTTGTAATCGAGAATCATGACTGTAATAACAACTTGGTTGATAAAGGTGTAACACGCCGCGGAACAAGAATCTTGGTGAGTAAAAATGTTCTAGATGCCGATATCCGGATTGCAGTTGGGGCTTCTCTTCCACATCACCCAACCGGTTGGAGTGGTGGAGCAAAAATGTTGCTGCCAGGTGTTGCAGGAAAAGAAACCGTTAACGCAATGCACTTGCTGGGAGCCACCGAAGCACAGCTCGGAAAAGTGATGACACCCATGCGCGAAGAGATGGAAGATTTTGCAATGGAAGTGGGAGTGCACTTTATTGTAAATGTAATTTTAAACGAAAAAAATGAGTTGGTAAAAGCAGTTGCAGGACATGTTATTAAGGCACATCGAGAAATTGTTAAGTGGGGAATGAAATTAAATGGAGTTGATTTTCAGGAAAAGGCCGATATTACAATTAGCAGTTCGTATCCGTTTGATTATGATCTTACCCAAGCCGACAAAGGGATGTTTTCTGCTGAGCGGGCAACAAAACCAGGTGGCGAAATAATTCTCTTATCTCCGTGCTACGAAGGAGTTGCACCTACCCATGAGGAAGAGATGAGCAGGCTGTCCAGGTACGATGATGATACCCTATGGAAGATGCTGGACGATGATATTATTGGAAACCGTTTTGCGGCATCTGAATGTATGTATTTGAATTATGTGAAACGTAATTTCAAAATGACCCTGACTATGAACGACCCGATGCTTGCGAATATCATGGGATTCTACCATTTGTCAGCAAATGATTTGCAAAGATATTTAAGCCGCCGCATATTTTTAGACAAGAATATAAAAATTGGAATAATTAATAATAGCGGTGAAATACTCCCGATGCTGGTAGCCTGAAGTTAAGGAGTTTTATTCATCCAATAAAAAGTATTCTAAAAAAAACAGATGAGCGAAGAAAATACATCTTTATTAAAGCGATTAGGGAAAATCATAGTTTCAGTAGGGCCGGCTTTTTTTGTTGTTGGATATACAATTGGGACAGGGAGCATTGTAACCATGGCTTCCGCCGGTTCCCGGTATGGGATGTCTTTGCTATGGGTATTGTTACTGGCATGTGTCTTTGCTTTTGTCCTACTTGAAGCCTATGGAAAATATTCCCTTTTTACAGGAGAGGGGGCATTGTATGGTATTAAAAAGCATATTTATGGCGGTCGTTATATTGCTTTAACAGTATTAGTTGGGTTGATTATTGTTGAAATATTGGCTTTAGTTGGTATCATGGGGATTGTTACCGATCTTATCCATGATTGGACAGGAATGCTATTTGGGGGTGAGGGCTGGGACCCTGTTTGGGTTACTGTTGGAGTAAGCCTGATTATTTATAGCTTAATCCTGATGGGGAAGTATTCATTGTTTGAAAAGGTCCTGATCATTTTTGTTGGGATAATGGGGCTAAGTTTCCTGATGACAATGTTTATTGTACCTCCGGACCCTGTAGAGTTTGCAAAAGGCCTTATACCTTCCATACCCGAAGGGGCAAATGCAGCTATCTTAATTGCAGCAATTGTGGGAACTACTTTTACTGCTCCTACTTTTGTTGTAAGGAGCATTTTAATGAAAGAAAAAAAGTGGGACTTAGGACAACTGAAACATGCGAAAAAAGATGCTGCTATCGGGGCCCTGATAATGTTTTTAGTAAGCATGGCTGTTATGGTTGCTGCTGCCAGTACCCTTTATATAATTGGTCGTCCTGTAGATAAAGTTGTTACCATGGTCCAGTTACTGGAGCCCCTGCTTGGAAGGTTTGCAATTTCCATTTTTGTTGTTGGGATACTTGGTGCAGCTATGTCATCGATGATACCTATTTTAATGCTGGCACCACTATTGATAAGCGATTACACGAATAAACCTGTAAAGTATAAAGGGATTACTTTCAGGGTACTTAGCGGGGTGGCAATTTTGTTTGGGTTCATTGTTCCCGTTTTTGGGTTCAGGCCTGTTTCAGCTATGATAGTCAGTCAGGTATTTCAGGTTTTCCTTTTGCCAATTG
>JAOZKQ010000468.1 GCA_029935275.1 Bacteroidales bacterium
GGAATTACAATAAAGATACCGGGGAGAAAAAATATGGGGGACATCAGCAATACATTTATGATAAACATGGAAATAACACAGAAGTACTGAGCCTCTCTCTGGATAAAACAACAAAGGAATGGAGAGTTTACCGGAAACAAATCAATTACTGGTCCATTCAAATTGAGGAAAAAGGCAGGGTGGTTCTTTCTGGGACACTTAAGGTATATCCGAATCCCTTTGCCGATCGTGCCCTGTTAAACCTTTCAGGTATTTCAAACATTAAAAAGATGGAACTCCTTAATTTAAATGGCAAAGTAGTCAGGAATTATAAAGTGAAAGGCAACAAAGAGGAGCTGGTTATAGAAAAAAACGAATTAATGCCCGGCATGTATATTATAAAAGTATCCGCTGATAAAATATATACCGGAAGAATCATCATTCGTTAAAATCAGGGATACCTCTTTTATTGCTCCTATCTTCCCCTAGCTGATCTGACTAATCTTTTGTAAGGCTTCATGGTTTTTTATATGGAAAGAGTTTCCTTCAAAATGGATCATACCACTATCTTTAAATTCCTTTAAAATACGTATAAAACTTTCCTTGGCTAAAGAAGAAAGATCTGCCAGATCCTGACGGGATAAAGGAGTCTCAAAATTAGATGATTCATATATATTTTTAGATAAATAAATCAGTGTATCTGCTACCCTGCCGTGCATATTCTTATGCGTAAGAGAGATTAATTTATCATATATGTTTATATGTATAGCATTAAGGTAACCAATGAATTGAAGCGCAAAGTCAGAATTTTGTCTGATTATTTCTTCAAAAGCTTTAATATCTACAAAACAAACCGTGGAGTTTTCAAGGGCAGTAACCGAAAAATGATGCCTCGAATCTACCATGAACCCCGGCCCGCCAACAAGTTCTGTGGGTTTCAGAAGCCTTAACAAAAGATTATTCTTATTTTTGTCTTCCAGGTAAATTTTAAACAAGCCTCTGGTAAGGCTGGCAATATGCGTTAATGCCCCACCTTGTTTAAATATCGTTTCTCCTGTGTTAAAATGTACTTCATACCTGTTTTCATCCAGGTAAGTTAACTCCTCTTTGCTTAGATGCTGAAAAAGACTTAGCTTGAAAGGACAATTTACACAATTCAAATCTTTTGAATATTGAGACATTTCTATAACTGATTTCTTAACTATAAAATGCTAATCTAGTGATTTCCATTTAATCTTAACATACTCACATGATATATATCATGCATGAATTGATATATATCAGCTTAATCACCCTTACAAGTCAATAACAGAACGGAAAAAATCATTTTTATACGGTTTTATTACACTCCTCTTTTATTTAAATTAATCGTAATAATTAATATAATTGTTTGTTAAAAAAATAACACTTATTGCTTATTATAAACCAATAAAAATTTTAGTTATGAAAAACCTTAACTTATTTTCTTTTTTGCTTATGTGTATTGCCGTTTTTACACTGAGTTGTGAAGGGCCTGCCGGACCATCCGGTTCTGATGGTGTTGATGGCTTGAATGGTTCAGATGGTACAGATGGTGTTGATGGTAACATTACTTGCCTGGTTTGTCACTCAGGGGATAACATGCAAAAGAAAAAGGAAGAATTCAATCAATCAGTTCATAGTGCAGGACAAATAGCCGTGGATTATGCCGGCGGACGTGCAAGTTGTGCACAATGTCACTCAAGCGAGGGTTTCATTGAGTTTGCTCTTAATGGCACGGTAGAAGAAAATATAGCTTCTCCAAGTGCATGGGAATGTAAAACATGTCATGGTCTGCATTCTACTTTTGAAGCAATCGATTATGCATTAAGACTTGATGATCCTATTGAATTCATCTTTGATCCAAGTGTAGTAGCTGATATGGGCAATAGTAATTTATGTGCCAACTGTCACCAGTCACGCAGGGCAGAACCAAATATTACTAATCCTGGTGAAACTTTTACAATAACCAGTACACATTACGGACCACATCACGGTGCACAGTCAAATGTTTTATACGGTGCCGGATTTGCTGAAATAGCTGGCTCAGTTTCCTACCCAACTGCTGGTGCTACCCCCCACATGGGAGAAGCCGGTAGATGTACAGGTTGCCATATGGACACATATGCTAGTGGACAAGGTGGACACACTTTTAACCCGGCACTTAGTGCTTGTAATTCTTGCCATGGTGTTACTGAAGATGACTTTAACTATGGAGGCGTTCAGACTACAGTTCATGCACAACTTGAAGAATTGAGAGATTTATTACTTGGATTAGGAGTTATAGAAGAAGGGGTGGAAGAAATATATGAGCTGAATCCAGAGACGGGAGTAATTGAATTAGTAGTATATACTGATGGATATCATCCTGTAAGAGGAACATACCCAATGATACAGGCTCAGGCATTCTTTAACTGGGTTGGTCTTGAAGAAGATCGTAGTTTGGGGGCTCATAATCCAAAATATGTTAAAGCTTTATTAACGAATACTATTGAAGCTTTAACTGCTACCCTATAAAAA
>JAOZKQ010000469.1 GCA_029935275.1 Bacteroidales bacterium
AACATTCTATATAAAAATTACCATTACACCTTTTATTGACATACTTGGAAATGCCGTTGCATTACCTGCACAGTCTGACAGCACGAATATCATCTTGCGAATTGAAGCACCCTCAACGCTATCCAAGACTCCACAGCAAAGCTTTTCATTAATCCCCGGATACCCCAATCCTTTCCTTTTTACTACCAGAATCGGCTTTCATTCTCAAAATTCAGGAAAGTTTAAGCTAGTAATCTATAATATGTTAGGGAAACAAATCTATCAGGAATATTTGATAGCTTCAAAGGAGAATAATTATTTTAAATTCTCAGGAGAGAACCTCCCTACAGGAATTTACATTTATACAGTCATAGAAAAAGAAACCGCCCTAAAAGGTAAACTGATAAAAACAAAATAATCTACATTCTATAACTTCACATTGAAAAAGGGCTTTTTATGAGCAATTTTTTTCAAATTTTCTTACGTTTAGCAGCTATTACAGGATTTACTTTCATTTTTATACTTGCATCAATATGGTTGCAACCCTCAAAAATTCATAAACACAGAAAAGTGTCAACTGCTTTTCTAAAATACACTTACCTTATTTACCTATTATCCTTTTTTGGTTTTATATATTTTCTACTATTTACGAAAATAGATTTACATGATTATTTTGATATTTTCAATTACTCCCTTTTTGTTTTATCAGCCCTTATTCCAACAATCACAATCCTGATCAGAAGAAGATTCCACCAGGGAAGAACTATTTATAACCTGGTGGCTGGCTTCCTGAACCTGGGAGTTCTTTTTTTTATTCTTGATTTTATTCATAAATTTTTTATATCTGACTGATTTTATCTAAATTTAACCATTACTCATAAAACTAACTGCCATGTTGAAAGAACAAATTGTGATGTTTATTGAAGATAGCATTAAAAAAAACTGGAACATTGACGCTTTAGCCGATTATAATGGAAAGTCGCAATCTTACAGCGATATTGCTGAACAAATCCTCAAATTACATTTACTTTTTGAAAAGTCAGGAATTAAAAAAAGAGACAAACTAGCCCTAATCGGCAATAACTCTGCAAACTGGGCCATTGTTTACCTGGCAAGCATAACTTATGGAGCTGTAATCGTTCCTATTTTACCTGATTTTGGACCTGACAATATTCATCATATTGTAGATCATTCTGATTCCATCTTTTTCTTTGCCTCAGAAGCTATATGGAAAAATCTGGATTCCGGCAAAATGCCTGCAATAAAAACGGTTTTTTCATTGGAAAGTTATCAGCCAATATTTTCGCGGGACGAACAGATTTCACAACTTGCAGGCACAATTAATGAATTATTTGACAACAAATATTCAGAGGGATTTAGCCCGGAGCAAATTTCCTTTCCAACAATTGACAATTCAGACCTGGCTCTCATAAGTTACACATCCGGGACAACAGGATTCTCCAAGGGGGTTATGATCTCACACAATAGTCTTACAGCAAATGTAAGGTATGCCCATCGTAACATGCCCCTTGAGCCCGGTGATTCAATACTTTCTTTATTAACTATTGCCCATTCTTTTGGTATGTCTTTTGACTTTCTTTTCCCCTTTACACTGGGCTGTCATATTACCTTTTTGACAAAAATCCCATCATTACCAGTATTAATGAAAGCTTTCGATGAAATCAAACCAAGACTTATCTTACTGGTACCCCTCTTACCTGAAAAAATATATAAAAAACAACTCGTACCTGCCATTAAAAAACCGGTTATGCGTGTTTTATTGAGTATTCCAGGAATAAACCAGCTTATTTATGTTAGCATCAGAAAAAAGATATCCAAGGTTTTTGGTGGCAATTTCCACGAACTGGTATTGGGTGGAGCTGCTTTTAGTAAGGACGCTGAAGATTTCTTTCGTAAAATGAAATTCCCTTATACTGTAGGATATGGTATGACGGAATGTGGCCCATTAATTAGTTATGCTCCATGGAATGAAGCCAAAGCCCAGTCATGCGGAAGGGTAGTTGATACACTTGAAGTAAAAATTGATTCAGATGATCAACAAAACAAGGTAGGAGAAATCATGGTAAAAGGGGACAATGTGATGGATGGCTATTATAAAAACCCGGAGGCTACAAAAGAAGTAATTGATAAGGACGGATGGCTACACACAGGGGATCTGGGGGTTATTGATGCCGATGGTTTTATTTTTATCAGAGGACGAAACAAGAGCATGATTCTTGGCCCTTCCGGTAAAAATATATATCCTGAGGAAATAGAAGCTATGATCAACTCCCGTTACTATATTCTTGAATCGCTTGTTATTGAAAAAGACGGGCAGCTTGTTGCATTGATCTGCCCCGACCAGGAAAGACTAAAAGAGAAAAAAGGCAAAAAGAAGACTGTTGAAGAAATTATGGAAAAATACCGCTTAAAATTAAATAAGCGATTCCCCTCTCATGTAAAAATCTCAAAATTCATATTGCATGAAGAAGAATTTGAAAAAACCCCTAAAAAAAGCCTGAAACGATATCT
>JAOZKQ010000470.1 GCA_029935275.1 Bacteroidales bacterium
TCCTGTCGCCCCACTTCTCATTCTTTTTAAAAGCAATATGATTATATATTAATACATGCCTTCCATCTTTAAGTGTTACTGCGTCAATACCTGAGTTTGGATTTGGTAAATTAATAGGCTTAAAAGAACTCCAGGTCCTGCCATTGTCAGATGACCATGATGATAATATCTCATTGTTCATGCTTCTACATAACATTTGTACTTTTCCCATGGGATGTAGAAGTATTGTGGGTTGAATGATTGAGATTTTTTTCCCATCGTTTAGCGCATCTGTCCGGCTCCAGGTTTCGCCCATATCAGGAGAGATTTCCATATGAACTCTCCATCCATGATCTTCTGTGCTGGAAGGGCTTAATATTTCTCCATTTGGCAAGAGTACCGGTTTATTTTTAATAGGGCCAAATATGTCTTTTGGTAATTTAACAGGTTTTGACCAGTTTTCGATATTTTCATTGGCGGAAATTACTTCCCCCCACCAGGATTTGGGAGTAGGTCCGACTTTGTAAAATAGCTTTATTTCAGAACCTGTATTAAAGAGGACAGGGTTCCATGTTGGATAACGTTTGTCTTTAGTTTGAATGCCATTTGCTACTTCAATTGGTTTCGTCCAGGATTTACCTGAAAAAGTACTGATCCAGATTCCAACATCAGGGTTTTTTTCATTGGTCCCTCCAAACCAGGATGTGATCAGGCCGTCATTTGTTTCCTCAATTGTCGATGCATGACAACTGGGGAAATCAACATCTTCAGCAAGGTAAATATATTCTGTTTTTACAATAGAATTAAGGCCTTTAAAAGGGCTTTGTGCTAAAATGCCTGTAGAGATAAACAATGTGAGAAGCAGGCTGGTCAGTAATTTCATAATATTTAAATTATTAATTATTGAAAGAGTTATTTTTTAGCCGGTTTTCCTGAAAAGAATTTCATTGTTAAGAAGCCAACAAAGAAAATTACCAGGGTGCCAACAACGATAGTCAGGTTACTGTGAAACGGACTTTTGAAGGCCAAAAGATTTTCGTCTGTAAAATAGAGTGGCGATAAGCTCATCCAGACTATTACTATTACGCCGATGATTACACCGATAGCGGCATCAATATTCCGTACTTTTTTAGAAAGGAATCCAAGCAGGAAGAGGCCAAGCATGCCGCCACTAAAGATTGAGGCAAGTGACCACCAGGCATCCAAAACACTTTCAACGCCTACAAGTGCCAAAGATATAATGATACCAAGCGATCCAAATATCATGGAAGAAAGGTAGAGAATTTTCATCTCCGATTTCCCGCTTGCATTTTTGCTGAAATAGCGTTTATAATAGTCTGTAAGGACAATTGTTGCTGTACTGTTGATACTGGTAGAAACGGTACTCATACCTGCAGCAAATATCGCAGCAATAAGAAATCCGGTTATCCCCGTTGGCAGAACATTTACTATAAAAAACGGAAAAATTTTATCTCCGGTCCCTGCCACTTTAAGCTCAGCAGGTAATAAATCGGGCTGTGCAGCGTAATATGCATAGAGTGCTGTACCAATATAAAAGAACAGTATTGAAACAGGAAGATACAACAAGGATCCGAATAATGTGGACGATTTAGCTTCTTTCAGTGAGCCTGTTGTCATATACCGTTGTACAAAGTTCTGATCAATACCAAAATTTTGCAGGTTAATAAATAAACTGTAAATCAGTATTACCCAGAAGGTCGAATCGGCAATACTGGCACTAAAACTTCCAAGGCTAAATTTATTATTGGCCGAAGCAATTTCAAATATCTGAGAAGGTCCTTCAGGCATCGAAAATGTTAGTACAACAGCACTCACAATGGCACCGGTAATTAAGATAATCCCCTGAATAGCATCAGTCCAGATTACTGCCTGAATACCTCCAAGCATAGAATAGGCTGTGACGGCAATCCCAGTAACAATTATAATTGTCTTGACATCCCATCCAAACAAGGCATTGAGGGGTAGGGCTAATAATAAAAGAATGGCGCCTGTACGCATGAGTTGTGTTAACATATAACAAATTGATGCATAAATCCGGGCCCATGTTCCAAAACGAACTTCAAGATAATTGTATGCTGATATGCTACCAAGGCTTCTGTACAGGGGAACAAAGAATTTAATAGCAAGAATGGCTGCAATAGGAATAGAAAAACTAAAAACCAGGGCATTCCAATTTGACATATAGGCTTTCCCAGGCAATGCCAGGAAACTAATACTGCTAACAAAAGTTGCAAATATTGACATGCCAACTATCCATGCCGGCAATTTCCCTCCACCGGAAGTAAACTGATCTGTGGTTTTGTTCCTGAAATAGAAACTGGCCCCAAACAAAACATTACCAAATGTAATTATTATAAAAATGACAAGGTCTAATACCGGGAGCTTCATATTAAATTATGTGCTAAAAATTAAATTCGTTTAAAATATTTTCAATTTGTTCCCTTTCAGCAGGATTAAATCTGTGAAGTGGAGGAGCCATGTAATCATCGCAGATACCCATTACGGAT
>JAOZKQ010000471.1 GCA_029935275.1 Bacteroidales bacterium
TATTTATACAATAAATGCTTATGTTCATTTATTTCATCAAAGTTTGCCATGGCTACTGCAGCTGTGTCAACCCAGGGTTTTTCCAGTACCCATTTTACAGCCTGATCAAATGTTGGGGGCTCATTTCCATCTAAAGAAAAGGGTCCACCAGAACAAGTTTTCATAGCAATTATACCAATATTATTTTTATGGGCTGTTTTAAGCTCAGACTCAACTGCCTGCTGATCCCATTCACCCTGATGTCCATATTTGGAATGAATGTACATAGCTTTATGATTATAAGAAACCATAATTGCATCGTAAAACTTGCTGTTATTTGCTGCTTTCAGCATTTCTACCTGTTTACTGTGGGTGGAAAAGCCACAAGCCCGGATCTTTCCTTCCTGTTTTGCTTCGGTAAAAACTTCCCAAACAGTTTCATGATTAAGCATTTCAAGCCTTGATGGCCTGTGAAGTAACCAGATGTCAATGTAATCTGTTTGTAATGCTGTTAAACTTTCATGAAGGGATTTTTTCATCATTTCACGAATCTTTTTCCTGACACTGGTTGTTTTCAAGGCTTCTCCCTTTTCACCGGGTTCAACCATTACTTTTGATTGTACCACAAGATCTTTACGGATATTTTTTATTATTTTACCGATCATCACTTCATTTTGACCGTTGGCATATACCCTTCCGGTATCAATAAAATTAAATCCGGAATCGATAGCAGCAAGAGTCAAAGCAGGACTTTGTGTGCGGGATGCCCCAAAACCAACCGGGGAGATTTCTATTCCGGTTCTGCCTAAAATATTCTTAATTGCTGATTTCTGAGCATTCCGGAGGTATAAAGGTTGATTTACTATAATACCAGCTCCCAACAATCCTGCAGAAGATTTTTTTAAAAATTCTTTTCTTGAGATTGGCTTTTCTTTCTTTTTCATGATATTAAGCTTAAATACTTTGTTACCGATTTAGTAGTTGTTTCCTGTCAGGTTAATAATAAAGTCTTCACCCTTTTTAATAATGTCAATAGTATCTTCAGATGCTTTCTTGGCTTTGGAAAACAAATCTTTTGTAGTTTCAATCAGGTCTTTTTCAGCAGTAGGCATATTCTGTTCTTTCCATGTTTCCAGACTCAGGGATGACCAAATTTCGTTTGTTGTACTTAATTCATCTAAAGAATCCAATGTTTGCTCCGATGTAAGATAATTACCACTATGTCCAACTTCATGAATTTCATGAAGATTTACTGCCTCATCATTTAAGGCGAAACCCTTTGCAAATTTTCTTGCTTCACCAATGATATGGTTTGAAAGTACCACACTGGTTGGAGAAAATACCATAGAATCAAAATTACCACCCACAAAGGGTGCACAGCCAATTTTACCAATACAGGAGCTCAGGTGATTTAGCCAGAAGTTCCCGGAAGTCAGCAAATCAGCTCCTCTGCCATTATTACTACCAGATGTACCACAATGTGGAATTTTATAAAAGTTCATCATCTCAGCACATGCCAGGTTAAGTAAATAGGATGCAGTGGTATAGTAGCTTCCCATAGTCCTAAAGTTAAATGCTGCAGGCAGGCTTCCCAGAATAATTTCACTTCCCTTTTTTACCAGCTGACTGAATACCAGTCCTGCAAGCAACTCAGCATTTAATAGTGCCAGCGAACCACCTTCGGTAACAGGTGATGTGGCTCCATACATACTGTAATTGGAGTACATGAAGGGTAAATTATAATTAATAGCAGCAATCATCTTATCCGTTGTAGCTTTATTCAACACCAAAGGTGTGATGGGATTCACATAAGGGATACAAAATGGTTTAGCTGAAATATCTCCATGAAGATAAGATAGTAATTCAAAAACATCATTAATCTTTTCGTCTCCCGAGATTAATAAGATCAACGGCTTAGAAGTATTGGCATACATATCGAGAGTGGAGTAGAGATCGGATTTTTTAGCTGCAACATCTGAGGGAATTCCAATAGTGGATATCATATCATAGCTATCTAACAGGTCACCAAGTTTGGTGGAATACTGCATATGCTTTCTGGTAAATAATTCAACCTGGCTGCTTTCTATATCCTGAAACCATGTGTTGGTTACCCCAATTCCAAAATGAGTTTCGTCGGCTTGCTTTTCCCCTAATTGAAATGCAATATCTCCTGTTTTATTATATACTTCGATGTTTGAAGGAGCCTGCTTTATGGCATGATTAATTAACTCGCCATTAATGTAAACTACTTCATTCTTGATTTTTACAGCATCTGATTTCTTAAATATTTTAAGGGCCTCTTTTGATTCCACTTTTATACCGGTATTTTCTAAAATACTGATGGAATACTGATGGACCTCATTCATTTGCTCAGGATTAAGCAATTGCAATCTGGGACGGACATTATTAAGTTTATTGGCTTTGGTCATTTGGAATTATTATACCTTAATTATTGTCATTTCTATAGCCAGATTTTCTTTCTAAATAGTATGTGTCTATAATATTGGGATATTATTTAATTGCGTTC
>JAOZKQ010000472.1 GCA_029935275.1 Bacteroidales bacterium
GCATCACTAAAAATTGTGCGGGCAGAATAGGCACGGTACATATTTGTGTAAAATTTTATTTTATCAATTTCCGTGCCGCCTTCCACTTTTATTTTTTGCAAAAGCTCATTCCAGGTGTGCCTGACTTCCTGATGACATAAATCAAAGTTCCATCCAAATTCATCAGTTTCCATTTCCATATTTAAACGAGCCTGCTCAATGCTGACATAGGATATTCCGGTTTTCATTAAAACTATTTGTTCATCCTGAGTTGAGAAGTTTACTAAAGCACCAATGTCAATGTTTTCGTTCGTTGATATTTTCTCTGTATCGCTTATTATATTTTTGCCTTTCCATCCTGTCATGGTCTTAAAAGGCACACTAAATTTGGTAACAAAGTGAATAGTATATTCATTCCATCCTTCATTATGTTTAACAAAACCTGAAATTTCCGAATTATTGACTTTTTGAATTGATGCTTCTATAATTAATGATTTGTCTTCTGCCGGGATATTGAGATCAAATAAAATATGCGCATCATCTGTTTTGGGAAATGTATATCGCTGAAATCCGGTTCTTGTGGTTGTGGTTAGTTCTGCTTTGATACCATAATCTTCGAGATAAACAGAATAATATCCTGGATATGCCTTTTCATTATCATGGTTATATCTTGAGCGGTATCCTTCATCAGGATTATTTTTCAAACCAGGTTTAATTTTAAGCTTTCCCGTTGTAGGCATAGTTAAAATGCTTCCCATCTTCCACGAATGGATAAAGCCAAAGCCCGAAATACTTTCTATTGAATATTCATAGCCCGCATCCATTAGCCATTCATCTGTATTATCCGGACTAAGTTTTACCATTCCAAACGGCATACTTGCCCCGGGAAATAGCATCCAACGGGAGCTTGATGTGCCAAGAAAATTATCTACATAATCTACTGGTTCTTTTTCTTGAGAATACAAGTTGGAACAAAGCAACATCACTAATAATAAAATTAATTTTTGCATAAAGTATTTCTTTTAAGATATCCTTTGATAAACAGATAGATGAAAAAATGATGACTAAAATGCTTAAAGATTATTTAAACGCATTCAAAAATATTCCAGGAGTTCTTACTACTTTTTTACTCGTATAATTATAGAATACAATATTAGTTTTGGCTTTTACAATTACTTTTTGATTTGATATATTAACAAAACGATAGTAAATATCACACCCAGTATTTAAAATCTCATCTACGGCTACATCAATTCTAAGCCTATCTCCATAAAATCCTTCAGAAGAGTATATAATTATTGAGTCCGTCATTATAATTCCAACACCATCAATATCTTGCTCAGAGAAACCCTTATCCGCTAAAAATCTAAGCCTGGCCTCATGAATCATTCCTAAAACCGAATCATTACCAAGGTGTCCTCCATAATTTATATCCGTAATTCTAACTTCAAGCTGTGTTGAAAACTTAAAATTATCCGGAAGTATTAATTTTGTACGTGCCACATTATTTCCTATTAAATAAATTCACATTTCACTTCTTTCCATAAGTTATTCCTTTCCAGTCATCAGTTCGGAAAGGTGATGCAGGTAAATCCGCTTCATTATATAAATTGCAATCAGGATTAATATCCCATGCATATCTAACAGCAACAGGATTTCTGATTTTAGAACTCCAGGCAATAACCTCGTTACCTTCTATTTTTGCTTCTGCCCAAACAAATTTTTCATCTTTCCCTGCAATAGCAAATCCTTTTAGATTATTACTTCCTTTTATTTTCAAGCCAGAATCTGTGTGTTTAAATTGCAATCTAATTTTATCCCCTTCAATTTTCATTGATTTATAGATTGGACCGGAACAGGGAATATCTTTCCCATAAACTTTTGCCATTGCAATTAAAGCTAATCTTTTACCTACATCCTGCTTATTTTTGGGATGAATATCTATTTCTTCCCCAATATCAATTGCAACCACCATACCAGTGTTGGGTAATTCCAAAGCCATTGCTTGTGCTTCACGCAGTTCTGCCCATTCATCTTCTACCGGATGAGATTTCACCTCTCGCCAATTAGCTAGCTGAACATAAAGAAACGGGAAATCGCCTTGCCCCCAAAGATTTCGCCAATCATTAATCATTGTTTTAAATAGTGTTCTGTATTGATAAGCACGATCTGCGTTGGATGCGCCTTGAGTCCAGATAACACCTCTCATTCCATAAGGTAATAATGGATTTATCATTGCATTATACAATACAGTTGAGCGGTTAATACGGTCAGCTGGGTTTTGTCTTTCAGGTATTTCTTTTCCCTCTATTTTTATTGGATCAACTTTATATTTCCAGTTACCTACTAACGAAATTGAGTCGTTTTTACCGGATAATTTCATCTTTTCAGCCGGGCCGTACAATCCTCCATTATTTCCAATATCCAAGACTTGTACAATAATTCGGTTTTGCCCAAGTTTTACTAAGGAGCCAGGGATTTTGTAAACCCTAAGATCACTAACATCAGTTCCTC
>JAOZKQ010000473.1 GCA_029935275.1 Bacteroidales bacterium
ATAATAGCCCCAAAGTGGGCGTAAGAAAATAGCCCGGGGCAACGCCCTGGGATTGATGATAGACAGTATGTTAGCGTTCCATCCAAAAAGGTTGAATTGAAAATGAGATAATGCATGGAACGCAATTTTGAGAATATGTGAATTTATAGACAAACACTAAATAAATTGTAAAAGAACGATTAACAAACATGCTGATTATTAAGATAATTGAATTTGATAGCATTATATGATTAAACTCTCAGAAATATTTTTTTATAAATGGTGGTACATTAGGCGACCTTTAAAATGGTTATCCCCCCTCATCTCAATTTTTGAGAAGAAGAAGATCAGGAAGTATGGGAGCCAACCTTCACAGTATTCTCCTGTATTTATCATTGGAGTACCCAGATCCGGAACAACTATTCTGTATCAGCTTGTAACCCAATTTTTTAATGTTACATATTTTAATAATTTTGTTAACCTTTCCAGAGAGAATTTGTATTTCGGGTGCTGGCTAAGCCATAAAATATTCAAGGGGGAATCACACAATAGTTATGTTTCAAACTATGGTAATACTAAAGAAAGTGGTCTGATGGCTCCTTCTGAAATTGGGAACTTCTGGTATAGATGGATTCCGAAAGATCAGATAATTGTCGATGAGAATAGTGTAAGCATTGAGGATAAAAGAGCAATTACCAAAAATATTAATAGTATAATTAATCGTTACAGAAAACCCTTAATTATTAAGAATCTCTATTTTGCATTAAGAATCAGATTGATCAAAGTGTTATTCCCAAGTGCAAAATTTATTTATTTAAGACGGGATCGTTTATATGTTGCACAATCAATATATTTGGCAAGGATTAAGAATTCAAAGAATCCTAAATCAGAATGGTGGTCATTAAATTTCCCAGGGTATAAATCTTTGCTGACACTTCCAATTGAGGAACAAATTGCTCAGCAGATATATCAATTGGAAAATCTTATTCAAAAAGAATTGAGTGAAATATGCCATGAAAATATTATGGAGATTAAATATGAGGAATTGGAACTAAATAATATAGAAAAGAAATTTAAATCGTTTATAGGAGCTGAAAAAAGGAAAGCTTTTACTTTTGGACAGCTTAGATTTAAATCAGGAAATACTCAGAAAATTGATGATGCAATTTTTTTCAGGCTTAAATATGAGCTAGATAAAATTTTTAAAGATTAGTTAAGGATAAATGGTTATGAACGATTTTGTTATTAGATATTTAACGGAGGATGAGTATGATGAGTGGAACCATTTTGTGGATGAATCGGAATATGGCACTATTTTTCATAAAACTTTCTGGAATAAGGCATTATTTAAGTTAGATACAGCTATAAAGTTATCGGTAATTGGATGTTATAAGCAGGACCGGCTTGTTGGCGGTGCAATTTTTGGGTGGAAGAAAAAATTTCAAAAAATTCGTATTGTAGTACCCCCTTATTCTTCATGTTTCTATGGAATATTAATAAAAGAGCGCGACACTGTTTACATCTTAAAATCAGAACGTTACAGATATGTAGTATTAAATGCCATACTTGATTTTGTTGAGAAAGAGTTTCAGTTTGTTTCATCTGCTTTACCTCCTGAATTTAAAGATGTTAGGATTTTTAATTGGAGGAAATATGCAACAGATGTTTTTTATACATATCGAGGAAATATCAGCAACCCGGATAAGATTATAAATACATTCCAATCTGATGTTCGCAGACAAATCAAAAAGGGGTTGAAATATAGTTTTGAATTGAGGACGACTTTGGATAATCAGCATCTGGAATTTATATTTTCATTATTGGCTAAGTCACATCATAGACAAAAACATAGGCTACAGTTTAATATTAAGCAATTTATTACTTTACTGAATAATCCTGATTTAAGTGCAAATATACAAGCATATTCAATTTGGCTGGATAATAACCCTGTTGCTGCACTAGTAATAGTTGTTGATGGTCCTACAGCTTATTACTGGATGGCCGGAAGCGATCAAAACTATTTTAACACAGGCTTAAATCAGTTATTACTATGGCTGGTTATTAATGAATTATCTAAAGAGGGTATAAAACTTTTTGATTTTGTTGGTGCGAATACACTTACAATTGCAAATTATAAGGCAAATTTTAATTTTGAACTTATTCCTTATTATCACGTAACGAAAGTTACTACTAAAAGACTAAAATTATTATTGGGATTTAAAGATATCTTTACAAGGTAGGGGTCAGGCTTGTAAGTTAATATATATGAAATAATAAACAGATTAAGTAGTGTTTGAAATAGAAAGTTCAAACTCAAGCCTGCCTGCCGGCAAAGGCAGGGCATGTGATAAATCTAACCCGCAGTCCCGAAAATCGGGATGAGGTTTTAGATTTTGAGCAACAACGCAGAAGTTGGACTTTATAGACAAGCTCCAAGTAATTTATGTAAAAAGTACTATAATATGCAGACATATTCATCTGAATGGATTCATCAATTTGAAAATATACGT
>JAOZKQ010000085.1 GCA_029935275.1 Bacteroidales bacterium
ACAATATTGATGCCCGTATCACCAAGGTAGAGGACATTGTTGATATTATGGCATATAACATTATGGCAACACCTGGTCTTGTTGTAAATGAAAAAATACTCTCTAAAGGACGGGTTCCTTCAGAAAAAGAAATAGAAAACTTATTAACAATCTAAAATCAATAATAATGAAAAAATTTTCAACTATTTTTTTAGCTGTATTCTTAACACTGACGATAGTTTCATGGAATAACCCGGTAACAAAACAAACATCGTTTAAAGGAAATGAGAAAAATAGTAAATTGGAAGTTTACTACTTCCATTACAGTCACCGATGTGCAACATGCCTAAGTGTGGAAGAGGTCACCAAAAATATCCTTACAGAAAATTATCCTGCTAAAATGAGATCGGGTAAAATTTCTTTTAAATCCGTTGATATGGATGAAAAAGGTGGGAAAGAGCTTGCAATAGAAATGAGGGTGTCTGGCCAGACATTACTTTTCACTTATGAAAATCATAAAAAGAATTTGACAAATGATGCTTTCTTGTATGCAAGGTCAAATCCAGAAAAGTTACAGGAAAAGATAAAAAAAACAGTGGAGAATATGATGGAATAACCAGAAAACGACAAATCTGTAATATTTCAACAGATTAGGAAATCAATATATGGAATTATTACAATCCCTACTGGAAAATGTGCAATTACCATTGTTAATGGCTTTTATACTGGGACTGATGACCGCGATCAGCCCTTGTCCGCTGGCAACAAACATAACGGCAATTGCCTACATTAGTAAAGACATAGAAGATCGAAAAAAAGTTTTTACAAACGGTCTTATTTATACACTGGGCAGAGGTATAACTTATACCTCAATAGGACTGATTTTCTTTTTTGGTGCCAGCCAGTTCGGGATTTCCGGTTTTATCCAGAAATGGGGAGAAAAAATGCTGGGCCCTATATTAATAATTATTGGATTAATGATGCTCGACTTTGTCAAGATCAGATTTCCCGGTCATGGGAAATTAAGTGAAAAAGTGCAAGAAAAGAGCCAGAGTGGTTTTTGGGGTACCCTGTTTCTGGGTGTGGTTTTTGCCCTTGGCTTTTGTCCGTATAGCGGAGTTTTGTATTTTGGGATGTTAATTCCTATGACGGTTTCAACCGTATCAGGTCTATATTTACCGCTTGTTTTTGCAGTGGCTACAGGTTTGCCTGTGATTATTTTTGCATGGCTGATTGCTTTTACTATTGGTGGTGCGGGTAATATGTACAATAAGATCAAAATATTTGAAATTTGGTTCAAAAGAGTGGTTGCTGTTATTTTTCTGCTTACCGGACTGTATTACCTCACCTTTTTATTTTAGTAAGAACTCTCTTAAATATGAGAATAAAATAATGAATAAAATATTGATCCTTTCTACGCAAAGAAGTTGCAATAAAATAAAGAAGCTGGTTCATAAATTACAGGCATTTGCTGAAAGCAATAATTTCAGGACAGAAATTGAGATCATTACAGAATTTAAAGAATTTATGAAATACGAAACCTGGATTTTACCTACGGTAATTGTAAATGGTAAAATTGCAGCCAGAGGTTATATGCCGACAAAAAATATTCTTTTTAAATATTTAAAAGCAGAAACAACCAGCTCAAATAAGAAATAGAATGTTGGTAAACCTTAAGATGTTATAATGGGAAAAGAAACAAAAAAACTATCCTTCCTTGATCGCTACCTTACTTTATGGATCTTCTTGGCCATGATCATTGGCGTTGGATCAGGATATTTTTTCCCAGACATAGCCTCATTCTGGAGCGGACTCAGCACTGGTACCACTAATATTCCCATAGCCATAGGACTTATCATGATGATGTACCCTCCGCTGGCAAAAGTAAAGTATGAGGAGCTAAAAGATGTTTTCAGAAACCGTAAAATATTGATCCTTTCATTGATACAGAACTGGGTCATTGGCCCGGTACTTATGTTTGCACTGGCTGTTTTGTTCCTGAGAGATTATCCTCAATATATGACCGGGCTGATTCTCATTGGTCTGGCCCGTTGCATTGCTATGGTCATAGTCTGGAACGAACTGGCTAAAGGTGATACGGAATATGCTGCTGGACTGGTTGCCTTTAATAGTATATTCCAGGTGATCTTTTTTTCGCTTTATGCCTATATTTTTATCACTATCTTACCTCAGAAGTTTGGTTTGCAGGGTACTGAGGTAGATATTACGATTGGAGAAATAGCCAAAAGCGTTTTCATTTATCTCGGCATTCCTTTTATCGCCGGAATACTTACCCGTTTTACACTGATTAGGAAGAAAAGCAAGTCATGGTATGAAAGCCGGTTTATCCCTAAGATCAGTCCGTTAACGCTTGGTGCATTGCTGTTCACCATATATGTAATGTTCTCATTAAAAGGAGATCATATTGTAAAACTTCCCGTAGATGTACTTCGGATCGCTGTTCCGCTGATTCTGTATTTTGTGATCATGTTTTTTGTTTCTTTCTATATCAGCAGAAAAATGGGAACCGATTATGCCAAAACAACTACTTTGTCTTTTACTGCTGCAAGTAACAATTTTGAACTGGCCATTGCCGTTGCAGTTACAGTTTTTGGTATGAATTCCGGCGAGGCCTTTGCCGCTGTTATCGGCCCCCTGGTTGAAGTTCCGGTTTTGATTATGCTGGTTAATGTTTCATTGAAATTTAAAAAGAAATATTTTTAAGAATATTTGAATGGCTGTAATTCTGGATGTACCTTTGTATGCTAATGTATCAGGATTACTTCCAGTGGTTCAGGTGCTGGTGGCTAAGGGAATCCATCTTGGAACAGCCAATGCATTTATGATGCGTGTGGTTGATTTATCATTTCAGGGTACTTTTTTAATTTTATTGTTTAACTAAATCAGTTATCAGAGATCAATTAGGGGGATCCAATATTTACTTATGAACCGAATTTAGAGCACTAATTTCTATTTTATGGAACAACACTTTGTAATTAAAATTTTCAGCAAGCTTTATGGCAAATTATCGATCCGTATATCTGCGTAATATCCTGTAGCATTGTGTGCAGAAACAATCTGAGGAATCCTGTTTTTTATATCAAGTGATTGGTGATGTGTATGCCCGGCCAAAACAGTTAAAAGGTTTGGAGCATTAAAAACGGCATCGTAAAAATTCATCGTAATTTTTGTATGGCCGTTCTTTCTCCATTTCTCACGCCTTTCAATTTCAAAATTCCGGTCAGATTCTTCTCCCCAACCCGGGTTGGCACATCCAAAACCCATGGATCGTCCAGGCATATAAAGCGGAATATGCATCAATAATACAAATGGATCATTCCTTTTAACCTGCTCTTTGAAAAAATCAAGCTGCTCAGGCAGGATTTCATAAGTTGAATCATCAATACATACATACCGGACACCTCTGAAATTGTATGTTGCATAAAGTGGATTATTCCCCTGATACATAGGTTTTAAATGTTTTCCCGTCCAGGTTGCCCTGAGCTGCTGTGAGCTGCCCTTCATTCCTTCATAGTGCCAGTCATGGTTTCCGGCAACATAAGCAAACGGTATTCCGGTATCTTTAAGCTTTTGCAAAACCCATTCCACTGCAGCTTCCGATGGAAAACTGAATATATCCCCTGTAAGTGCAAGAAAATCCACCTTTTCTTTTTTTGCCAGTTCCAGTGTCATTTCAAAACTTTGCCGGGTTGAATATTTTTCACCGGTTTGAAAATGGGTATTACTTTTGTAGGCTCCTGCCATTCGTTTGCTGAATTCCTGATATGGAATGCCACGTTCATCATCAATGGAAAGATGTGTGTCTGTAATGTGGAAAATATGTGCAGGAGTTATTTTGGCTTTCGTGTAAATCGAGTATTTATTATCAGTTTGCGAAAATGTACCCCGGATACTTTTCACTTTTCTTTGTTTTGAATCAGGGATGAAAGAGGTAAGAGTAATTCCTAAGCCTGATAAAACGCTTGCATTTATAAAATTTCTTCGATCCATATAATTTATTAATTAAGCTTATGAAGTTTTTACAGATATTTACCCATTCACGATAATATCAGTAATCAAATATCGTTCCGCCGGAAGTACAAATGTACTTTAAATTTTTACAGAGTTAAATTATCAGACACCTGGATTGTTTACATTATTTAATGACCAAAAAGATTTTTCTCAAATATTTGGAAAATTGTAACAATCAAATTATCTTTGTAAGCAAATACTTACTTATGATTCGCAAATCAACCGATACCAGGCAGGAAGAGATTAAAAAGGCATTCTTGAACATTATCTATCGGGATGGACTTAAAAAGCTTTCTACACGTAACCTGGCGCGAGAAGTGGGTATTAGTGAAGGAGCTATATTTCGCCATTTTGCCTCGAAAAATGATATTATTCTGGCAATTATTAATGATGTTCAACAGGATATGATTGAGGAATTGCGTGTCATCACACTGGAATCTGGCTCACCTGCAAAACGTCTTTTCAAATATTTATGTAAAACTATAACTTATCTTATTGAAAATAATGGAATTACCATGCTTCTATTCTCTGAAGCTGCTTATGGCAATGATAAAGAACTGATTTCTAAGTTGAATTACATCTTTAATTCCCAGAAGCAACTGGCAGGTAAAATCATTTCTGACGGTATAGCTGAAGGTATCTGGGATGAATCGGTTTCTGTTGAAGATTTTACAACATTGTACATGGGAATACCCATCACACTAAATATTGAATTGATCCTAAACAAAGAGAATTTTCATAAGGATAATTTTTGTATTCGTATGCATGAATTGTTAATGAGAATTTTAAATAGATAATATTTTTTTAACTTAATAGCTAAGTAAATACTTACTTACTAAAATAGATAAAGATGCTTTATACAATTGTTTTTTTCATTATTGCTATCGCCTCATTTCTTTTTGCCATGCTTGGTTTGGGAGGCGGGATGGTTTATGTTCCTGTGCTGAACTGGGCAGGCTTTGATATGGTAAAAGTTGCCATTCCATTGGGACTATTATTGAATGGATTAAATACTTTACTGGTACTTATTCCTTTTGCCAGAAAGAAACTGGTCGACTGGAAAGGGGGTACGGTTATGGCTGCTACTGCATTGGTTGCAGCACCCCTTGGGGCAATGACCAGCGATAAAGTACCTGTTCAAACCCTGAAGTTGCTATTTGCAGCCATGGTTGTTGCTGCAGCCATTCGCATGATTTGGTCTGCCAAAAAAGCAGAGCCTGAAACTATGATGAAGCTATGGAAAAGAAGCCTGATCGGGTTTTTTACCGGCGCCTTTGCCGGCTTTGTTGGAGGGATGCTCGGACTGGGTGGCGGGTTTATTATTGCACCTATTCTTATGATGATGGGATACAAAATCAAAGAAGCTGCTGCTACTACGGCTTTCGTGGTCACTTTTTCCTCTTTTTCAGGATATTTGGGGCATATGGCTCAGGGAGAAATGAACTGGGTTTTAACCGGAATTGTGGTGCTTGCCGTATTAATAGGATCGCAGCTTGGTGGCCGGTACATTACTCAGAAAGCCAAATCAAAACAGGTGAAGGTGATATACGCAATCGTTTTGTTGCTAATTGCCACAAAATTAATTTATGGAGCCATTACTTATAAACCCATATCGGAAAATACATCCCCGGAGAGTAAAAGAGACCACGTTTCCTCAATTATGAACTCAGAACCGGACATCATTATCAACAGAAATTTAAAATCCAGAAAGTGGTTAAATTAATCTTATGTGCCGGAAATGCTTATATATAGTGATTTTCTTTATTCTTGAGGTTTTTCCTTCCGGTTTTGCCGGAGAAGATAACTCCCCAGAAAAAGTGAACTGGCATGCTTACACACAGCTTCGGTTTGCTACGGATTTAAAGGAAAATTACAATTTTTCTGTCCGTCGGTTGAAATTTTGGGTTCATTCAGGTCCCGGATTTTCAAAGCACTGGTCATTCAAAGCACAGGTTGTATTTATGTCGGTTTCAAAAGAGAAATTCTTTTTGCAGGATATTTACGGACAATATCGGTGGGGAAATTCCAGCATCCGGTTCGGTCAGTTTGTCCCCCGATACAGCCTCCAGCGTTTTCAACCTGATTATCTTCTACCTAACATGGAGAGAGCCCGGGCGGTAAACCTGCTAATCCCGGATGGGACCATGGGAGTAAGGGACATAGGGATGCAATACAACTACAGCTCATTTAAAAAGAAACTTCAGTTCTATTTTGGAATATTTAACGGGTATGGGATAAAGGATTACCGGTATAATAATGCAGGTATACTGATCACACAAAATCTTTCGTACCTGATACCACTGAGAAATGCTTCCCTGAAATTCAGTTTTTCATTGATGTACAGGAAAGCTGAGAACCTGTATCTGCCATTCCTGTTTTCAGATACCCTGAATTTCACCGGGAATGATTTTCGCTTTAACATTAATGGCATGTTCATAAGCAAAATAGTGGATGTACAGGCAGAATACCTTCAGGCAAACCAGGAAGGGGCTGTGGCAAAAGGGTATTATGTAGTTTCAACCTTTAAATTTAATGAGAAGAACCATGCATATTTTATGTATGATCACTACACAAATGCTTATGAACCGGAACTAAATAAGCCATGGTATATTACGGGTTATAATTATTTGTTTAAAAATACGGATATAATGTTAAGTCTTGAGACCGGTTTCAAAAATACCGGATCTGATTGGC
Source organism: Bacteroidales bacterium (assembly GCA_029935275.1). Taxonomy (GTDB): domain Bacteria; phylum Bacteroidota; class Bacteroidia; order Bacteroidales; family VadinHA17; genus JANTGF01. The sequence continues at coordinate 6,706 of JAOZKQ010000085.1, forward strand.
ATAACAGAACAATTTTACAATTTCAAATATTTTTTCATTAAAAATTAAAATCATGACAAATCCAAAAGATTGGCTCGAACTCGGGCAAAAATTTCATGGACACAAATGTCCCGCCATGCCAAATGGTTTGCGTGTGGGCGCAGCAGCGCTGAACAAACTGGGGGTGGAACGTACAGGTGACAGCAACCTCCATGCAATCATTGAAACTGGTGAATATCACTGTGCAACATGCTTTGCAGATGGGATCCAGACCATCACCGGTTGTACTTTGGGAAAAGGGAATATTGAGAAAAATCCGATGGGAAAATGGGGACTTACCCTGATCGATAAAGATACAAACCTGGCTGTACGGGTGGTTCCGAAAGCACAACCCATGCTGGCAACAAAAGATACCCCGTTTTTTAACAATTACCGGATAAAAGGTGTCCCTCCCACTCAGGTGCCTGATGAGGTAGTGGAACCACTGATTGAAAAAGTGATGAACCTTCCGGATGAGGTCTTACTTAATATTTCCGAAGTATTTGATTACGAATGGAAGGAACCTGCACATTCATTTGAAAGCTTTATTTGTGACGAATGTGGTGAAATGACGGTCATGCAATACGGCCGGATAAAAGGAAACAAAAAGGTTTGTATTTCCTGTGCCACGAAACAGGGTTTTTAAACACTCAAGTCAGGAGGTGACTTCAGTGTCACCTCCTGATTTTCTTTATGAATCCGTATCAATCCTTTATGCAACGAACGCTACTACCAATTCTTTTCTGAAGATTACCAGTATAAACGTATGCAGCCTGATGATTTAATATAAAATCCAATGCTTCATCATTATTGGCAGGGACACTTGTCCACCAACAACCTAGGATACCAACAAAACGGACTTTATCAAGCCATGGAATATAAGTACCAGCTGGGAATCCGTTAAAACCACTCGAATTGGTGGCTCCAATATTGGGTTCGTCCCATCCTGTAATGGATTTCATTTTACCACCTGCAACTTCAATCCCGCCAAGATAATTAACCAGGACCATCCATTCAGCAGTATCTGGTACATGCCAGCCGGCAGGGCATAAATGCTGTGAGGAAACAACGTACCAGGTATAATGTTCTCCATACTCATCCTAATTAATCAACGAAAACACTTTCTAGATACCATAAAACTAATCGCATATAGAGCTGAAACAGCTTTGTCTAACATGGCTAAAGAATATATGTCGCACAAAGATGAGTCGAGGCTTTTACTCAAGCAGATATATAAAACAGATGCGAACCTGATAGTGGATGATGAAAATCAAAGATTAATCGTTGAAATACATAGATTAGCTCACTGGAAAGACGATGTGGTATTAGAGAAATTATGTGCTGCAATGAATCAGACTGAAACCAAATTTCCTGATTCAAATCTAACCTTAAACTATAAAATGGTCTCATCTTAAATCCGCCTAGGTCAGTTGTTCTGAGATTTATACATAGGTTCTCCTAACAAATTTATCAAAAGTACAGAATTATCATCATTTCAATACCTTAAATTATCAATTTTTTTAAAAAAATCCAGACAAATTATACAAACTACTTTTCAGAAACCGAAA
>JAOZKQ010000474.1 GCA_029935275.1 Bacteroidales bacterium
ACATGTCCCCAGGACTCCATTTCCGGCATGACTGTTATATGATAAGACCGGGCATATTGGACAATATCTATTAGATCATCTGAATCAATGGCATAGGGATTTTCCTGTCCGAGGGGCAATGTATGGAAGCGAAATCCATTCAATTCGTCATCATATAAGCGCAAATGCAGCAAATTCATCTTCAAATGTGCCATGATTCTTATAATGCGTTTAATATAGGGCAGAGGGAAAGTAGCACGTCCAAGGTCAATCATAAACGAACGCAATTCCAGTTGCGGTTCATCTTTTATTGATAATAATGGAATATACTTCATTTCCATCGCATTCTTCTCAAGAGGTTTACGACTTATATCCAGCATATTGCTACCCCAATAACTAAAAGCTAATATCTGATACAGGGTTTGTGTCCCGTAAAATTCCCCACTTGTAGTTTTTGCATAAATAGTGACCCCATTTTCTGTAATCACAAGTTCATAGCCTTCAAGGGACAGATTATCTTTTCTGATGAATTGAATTTCAAATGGATAGGTTCCATCAAAATCGAATGATACATCCGGGAACCTGGCAAAAAGATTGGTAAGACATTCTATGGTTCTTCTCTGTTCAGAGGCATGCAGTGAAAGTCCGGTGACGGTAACTGCTTTTGGAAAAGCAATTTTCCTTTTTCCATAGACAACAGTTTCCGGTTGTGGGACAATATGAATTCTGTCCATAAGCTCAACGGGCCTGTATTGTGCCCATACTGAACCAGCAAAAAAACTTATGGATACTATTATAACAAGTGTTCGTTTTATAGAAGTTACCACGCCATCAGTATTGATTAAAACCATCCTATTCCAGCACCTGTGTGATTGCTGTCATCAAGGTGACTTCAACTTCAGGAGATACGAATGAAGCACGTGGAAGCTGTTCATATCCTTTATCCTGACTATAGGCAATTTCCGTACATATATACCCCGATCCGTATTCTCCGTATGCAGCGGTACATACCTGATCATCCGGTTTTATCTCCTGGGCGGCCAGCTGATACTCTATGCAGGCTTCCCCGGGTAGCTGCAATAACCAGACATGAGCCAGCTTCAGGGCTGTAATATTCACCTTGTGACCGGATTGGTTCCACATGAGCCATCCCAGTTGTTTGGCTGCGGTAAACTTTTTCAGTGAATCCAGATGATCATCAGCCAGGTGGGCTCTTAGTTCATCTTCCACCAGATGCCCGGCCAGGGGAAGCTGGATCTCCACATTTCGCCATTCCATATCTGATTTTGAGAGGGCAGTTTTCATGGTTCCTTCCCATGCCTGTTGCATGGCCTTTTCCATCCGGCCTGCCAGCACAGGCCTCCGCCCGGGTGACCCGTCGTTGTATTTTCCGGCAGCTATGTTGCCTCCGGCACCTGAAAAGTATATATGAGGCACTCCCAGCTTCTCTTCCCGGGAGTCCCGGGCAATTCCCACAAAATCTGAACTCACATTCCCTTTCCCATAGTGACTCATGGGGTGTGTGGCATAGTAATTCAAAACAACCAGGGGCTGATCCTCATTCCAGAAGCTGACACACTTCATCCATGGATCTATCAATCCTTCAGGAGCCGCTATGGCTGCTGAATCTCTTGTACTGCTATACCTGATGATCTTTACATTTCCATCCTCTCCAAGAATACGTCGGTTTGAAGCAACCTTCTCCACCTTAGCCTGGCCAAAACCCAATTGTGTAACAGGTTGCGCATTTTGTGTTGCATTTTCAACAGCTATGGCGACAGACCGGATGGTACGACCCATAAACAGGGTATCATAACGCCAACCACCCAGACCATATTGATCCAGGATCGCCTCTGTTGTATAGTCACAACGGCAACCGTCATGTTGATGAACTACATGAACAGCAACCCTGTCGGATGTAGTCCCGGCAGCCTTTGCCAGGCTTTCCCGCCAGGCATCCTGTCCTTCATTGGCAATGCCAATCCAGTCCACCGAACATAAAACAACAGGTTTTTCATCCGACAGGATGACTATACCTTTGGCATAGAGAGAATCCACTATCGAATTTACTGTGGCATAAGCAACAGTGCCCCCGATGGATGGGGTGACGTTCACTTCGAAAACGCCAACTTTTATTGAGTCAGAATATTTATTACACCCTGTAGTGGATAGAATAATTCCCAATAAAAACAATAAGAAAGATATTGGTAATTTGAATATGTTTTTCATAAAATTAGGATAAGTATTATACAAAATATATGCTGTAGAGGCGCTACATGTAAGGCCTCTGCGGCATTTTATTAATTAAACTTTATTCAACTGGCCCCTGTTTTCATAAACTTTGGTGAGGGCATTGATTATATCATCCATATCTTCAATTGTACCTGTCAACGGACCTGATGCCCATAGCATTAACATTTCTTCATCACAAACGATGTCACAATTTGGACACACCATCTCTTCCTTAAATTGCTGAAGTCGTTCAGCAGTGTACATCTTTTGATATA
>JAOZKQ010000475.1 GCA_029935275.1 Bacteroidales bacterium
TTACTGAAGCAAAGTCGTATAGATTGTCTTTGGTTACCGGCGTTTTTTTTTCATAAGTATGGTAACCATAAGTTTTGTTAAAAATTACTGCACCGTTCCGGGCAACCAGTACTTCACATCCCGGAAAAACTTTCAGATTTATGCTGGATTCTGCGATTGAATCAATGGTGTTTTCCAGGAAATATGAATTCATTTCTTCTTCTTCAGGGATAGTATAAGCAAGTCTGTTTATGGATTCCAGCTTTATTCCATCCCCCAGTTTGAAATGTTCATTAACACCAACTGGTAATGTGCCTGAAGCGCTGACTGCCCCGAAGATCAGTTGTGCTGCCTGTTCCTGGGCAATACGACTGTTTTGGTAAGTTATGATCAATCCCTTTGAATTTTCAATACCTGCTAATTTATTGAAACTGAATGGGTTCCCAAATACAGAAATGATTACATTTTCTTCTTTAAGCAATATATCTACTGCATTTTTGAATTTAGCGTTAATACCATAGTTCTTATAGGGTCTTTGATCGAGGTTCGTAAAGCCTGCAATGATCAGGTCATAAGATTTTAGTTTATTAAAAACACTATCTGCTTTCGGATCTTCAGGATCCCAGAAAAAATGGTCAACCTGCGTATAATTTGTCAGCATTTTCTGGTAAGATGTAAGTTTATTAGTTCTAAATGCAAGGCTAGCGATACGGGTTTTCGCCAGGTTTTTAACAGGAATAATTTCGTTTTCATTTTTCAAAACAGTTAAAGCAGCCCTGTTCAGTTTAATGTTCAATACCTGTGCGTCAGGTGTATTCAAATCCTTATTCAGATTTTTCAGCTCAATTTGCTGTGGGTGATTCAGTCCCAGCCAGAATTTTGCAGCTAGTATTTTCCTGCACCTGTTTTCTATTTCTTTCCAGGAGATTTGTCCGGCCTCGACTGCTTTTTTTATCTCTTCAATTGCTTTAGGTACACTTTCAGTAAATTCCAATATGTCATTTCCAGCAACAAGTGCTTTAGCATCAACCACACCGGGTGGGTAAAGCCTGGATACTCCTTTCATATTCAGGGCATCCGTAACTATAAGCCCCTTAAATCCAAGCTCTTCTTTAAGTAAATGTGTAACAATAGGTTTTGAGAGGGTAGATGCAAGTTTTGGGTCAGGGTCTAAAGAAGGTATATTTAAATGAGCGGTCATAACGGCACCCACACCTGCGTCTATAATTTTCCTGAAGGGGAATAATTCGAGTGAATCCAGCCTGTTTCTGTCATGAGTGATTACCGGAAGGGCAAGGTGTGAATCTGTGTCAGTATCGCCATGTCCGGGGAAGTGCTTTGCTGTAGCAATTATTCCTGCATCCTGCATCCCTTTCATGTACATTATGCTCTTGGAAGCAACATTGTTTTTGTCCATTCCAAATGAACGGTAATTAATTACGGGATTGGAAGGATTATTGTTAATATCTACCACCGGGGCAAAGTTCAAGTGGACTCCCAGCCTTTTGAGTTCTCTGCCAACTTCCACACCCATTTGGTAGATCAGATTGTCATCTTGTATGGCCCCCAGGGTCATTTGAAAGGGGAATTTAATGGTGTTTTTTAGCCGTTCTCCAAGTCCCCACTCCGCATCCATTGCAATCATTAAGGGGGTTTTTGACACTGATTGGTAAAAATTAGTGAGTTTGGCCTGTTCTTCCGGAGTGCCCTGAAAGAAGATCAATCCCCCAACTTTGTATTCTCTAATCAGATCAGTAATAGCTACTTTATGGGAAAAGTCGCCGTTGGAGTATGCGGCTACAAAAATAAGCTGGGCAATCTGTTCTTCTTTGCTAAGGCTATTAAATACTGAATCTACCCAGGGAGTATTTGTTTTTTGCCAGAAGCTATAATTGTTGTCTGGACTCTGGGCATAGGCAGGTAGTATATTCCCGGTTAGCAGTATTAATATAATAATGAAAAGAAGCTTGAACCGCATAATTTTAAATTTTGTTTATTTCTTTAAGTACTTTTCGAACAGAACCATGTAATAATAATAATCTTTTTGCCTCATCTGCCTCTAATCCTGTTTCCTCCATGATCATCCTGGTTCCCCTTTCAACTAATTTATGATTTGTTAATTGCATATCCACCATTTTATTTCCCTTAATTTTTCCGAGTTGGATCATCGTACTGGTAGTAATCATATTAAGGATCATTTTCTGGGCTGTTCCCGACTTCATTCTGGTACTTCCGGTCACAAATTCCGGGCCTACAACAGCCTCGATGGCAATATCAACTGATTTGGCAAGTTCTGTATCCGGGTTATTGGTAATGCATCCGGTCAGTAATCCATTTTCCCGTGCAGTTTTTACTCCTCCTATCACATAGGGGGTTCTCCCTGAAGCAGCAATCCCAATAACAACATCATTTTTTGTAGGTAAAAAGGTCGCCATATCTTCCCAGGCCTGATCAAAATCATCTTCGGCAGACTCAACAGCTTTTCTGATGGCTGAA
>JAOZKQ010000476.1 GCA_029935275.1 Bacteroidales bacterium
GAATTATACTATTTTTCCTTCTGAAAACCCGATTTAATTATTTCGTGAACCCTTAATTGCGCAGCTATCCCGGCAACTCTACTTGAGAGCGAATTATTTAGTCATACAAAAGGAGCCTTCACTGGAGCTGACAAAGCTAAAAAAGGAATGGTTGAGATGGCAGATGGCGGTACACTATTACTGGATGAGATTGGAGAATTTCCGTTGGAATTACAACCCAAATTACTACGGTTTTTACAGGAAGGGGAATTTATGCCTCTTGGTTCAGAATCACCCCGGAAGGTAGATGTTCGAATCATTGCAGCAACCAATCGTGAGCTACTCAAAGAAATTGATCAGGGTCGTTTTCGGAATGATCTCTACTATCGTCTTTATGTTTACCCCCTAACTATTCCTCCCCTGCGTAACAGGGCAGAAGATATACCTGAATTGATTGATTTTTTCATTAAGCGTATAGCACAAAAACATGGAAAAGACATTAGAAAAATATCGAAATTAGTTATTGGAGAATTAAAGAAATATTCATGGCCTGGAAATATCAGGGAACTGGAGAATGTAATCGAGCATGCCGTTATTGTTACAAATTCTGATATTATAAAGTTGAAGGACATTAATCCCGCAATCGTAAACGATACCAGATTAAACAAAAATAAAAAGGCTTTTGTTAGTTTGCAAGAAGCTGAACGGGATCATATTTTAAAAGCATAAAACTAAGCAAGTGGCAAATTCACGGTGACACAGGTGCTGCAAATATCCTTGGGATTAACCCCAACACCCTGCGCTCAAGAATGAAAAAACTAAATATCGTAAAACCTGAGTAATGGTTATCAATTAGTTTTTTCCGGGTAATTATTTAGATGAACTTTGTATGTATTGTAAGTACTGCAATTTAACAGGATAATTTCTGCCTTAGTGGATTGCGACAAGAAAAATATACTTGTATTTGACTTTTCATTAGTCAAAATGGCGAAACATTTCGTGAATTTTCGGGTTAAGTCAAGCATGAAGTAATGGGTAACTACCTCACTAAATATTAAGTATCCTTTCAGTCAGCCTAAACTTTTCTCATGAAGGGATCTCTGGGGGAGGAGATTAGACTGAATATTAATCTCAAAATAAAATATCTGTCTATTTTTCCTATATTTACTCCAGTTTTAAAAAACATAATGAGAATTTTCAAGATTGGTCTTCATTGGCAGATCCTTATTGCCCTTTTGCTCGGCTTGTTGTATGGAGTATTCTTAACGGAGTATGTACATTTGGTAGAATGGATGGGAGATGTCTTTCTCAGAGCTCTTCGCATGATAATTATTCCTTTAGTCCTGACCTCAATAATTACTGGCATAACACAGGTCAGGTCGGGAAAGAGGCTTGGTAAGCTGGGGGCCAAAACACTTACTTATTATATTACAACAAGCACAATTTCTATACTTACCGGTCTGGTGCTGGTAAATATTATTAAACCCGGTGTTGGAGCCGACCTTGGATTTACTCAAACGGTTAAGGGGCTTGATATCGAAGCACGCTCATTTGGTCAGACTCTTATTGAAATAATTCCAACCAACATTATTGAGGCTTTTGCCGAGGGGAAGATGCTATCTGTCATATTTCTTGCTTTAATTTTCGGTTATTTTATTACACGAACAGGTGATAAACATCGAATTCTTTTAGATGATTTTTTCAAGGCTGCATTTGAGGTGGTTATGAAGATTACCATGTTGATCATCCGGTTTACTCCATTTGGTGTGTTTGGAATAATTGCCGGTAATATTGCTCACATTTTGATAGATCAAGGTGGAGGCATGCATGCCTTGGTTGATGTTGGCAGTAGGTTAGGACTGTATATGATAACCGTTTTTCTGGGCTTAAGTATTCATGCTTTCATCTCTCTTCCACTTATTCAAAAATTTTTGGCTAAGGTGAATCCTGTAAAACATTTCAGGGCTGTTTCTACACCCTTAATTACGGCCTTTTCTACATCATCTGCACTGGCCACATTGCCCTTAACTCTCGAGGCAGTTGAACATAACGATGGTGTATCAAACAAGGTTTCCAGTTTTACCCTGCCGCTTGGTGCTACTATTAATATGGACGGAACCGCGCTGTATGAATGTGTGGCTGCTGTGTTTATTGCACAGGCTTATGGCCTGGAACTTGATTTGACGCAGCAGGTCATTATTGTAATAACTGCTCTGCTTGCATCTATTGGTGCTGCAGCTGTGCCAATGGCAGGTTTATTTATGATAGCCATCATCTTATCTGCCATAGGCCTTCCTCTTGAGGGAATAGGCCTTATCGTTGCAGTTGACCGCATACTTGATATGTTTCGAACGGCCACAAATGTATGGAGCGACACAACTGGGGCCCTGGTTATAGCCCGTAGTGAGGGGGAAACGCTAAAAGTTGAATAAAAACTACCAGAAGAAAGTTTCATATTGTTCCAAAATTACTCGAAATTGTTTCATGTTTTAAA
>JAOZKQ010000086.1 GCA_029935275.1 Bacteroidales bacterium
AAAAGATAATCAACATCGTAAAAAGTTTGGAGGAGTACACTTAAAATTCCATATATTTTAGATCCCGGAGCTGAGCTTATTCTTTCAGAAACTTCTTTTTGGATCATGCAAACAACTCCTGGAACCTGGTCTTTATTTTCTAAAACTTTAAAAAAAATCTGACTGGAGATATTGTAGGGAAAATTACCAATTAAGAGAAAAGGAGTTGTAAACAGGTCTTTAAAATCAAGTTTGAGGAAATCAGCTGTAATAATTTTATTCTCTATATCAGGGAAGTTATGATTAAGCCAATTCACAGATTCTTTATCAATTTCGACCAAACGTAAGTTTATGTTTTTCTTTTGAAGAAGATATTTTGTAAGTATTCCCTTCCCGGGGCCCAATTCAACTACATTCGAAGTATTAAAAACATCTATATTACCGACAATTTTTTGGGCAATATTATGATCGGTTAAAAAATGCTGACCTAAATATTTTTTTGGTTTTAGATAATCCATAAATTCAATTCTTAGAAGACAAATAAATCATACAAAATAAAATTTGTGATAAAATTCGTAAAACTTTCATTAAAATCAAAAGTGTATTTCTATTTTTGTTGAAATTTAATAATTCAGTCCAATGAGGCAAAAACAAGCTAACTCTAAAATTTACACTCTTTTTGCTGTTTTAGTTTTTGTTACTGTCTTTTACCTGCCATCTTTTGGCCAGTCATTTTTAGAAAATGCTGGCCCTGTTCAGTTAAGAGTTTTGACTTTTAATATTTATCATGGAGCTACCATGAAGGGTGATTTTGATCTTGACCTGATTGCTTCGGTAATAAAGAAACTGGATCCAGACCTGGTTGCTTTGCAGGAAGTTGATTTCAAAACCGCCAGGGCAAAAAAATTGGATTTGGTGACGGAACTTGGCTACCGGACAGGAATGTCCCCTCTGTTTGGGAAGGCTATGAATTATGATGGTGGTGAATATGGAGAGGGGATACTTTCAAAATATTCTTTTAAATCTACCAGGGTTCACCCACTGCACTATTCAGAAGGACATGAGCCCAGGGCTGCATTGGAGGTAGAAGTTGAACTGGGAAATGGCACTGTTATTAGTTTTATCGGAACACATCTTGATCATGTTAAGGATCCGGGTGATCGCATTATGCAGGCAAAGCAAATAAATGAATTGCTGGAAAAAATCGAGAATCCGGCTATTCTTGCCGGTGATCTGAATGCACTGCCAGGTAGTGATCCAATTCAAATATTGAGCAGGAAGTGGGCACTTTCGGATGCTGAGGGCCTCAAACCTACTTTCCCTTCATCAGAACCTGTACGAAAAATTGATTATATTATGTTTGCTCCGGCAAAGTTATGGAAAGTAATTGAAACCCGGGTAATAGATGAAAGAGTTGCTTCCGATCATAGTCCGTATTTTGTTGTATTAGAGCTTTTGCCCGGGGAATAAGTTAGTTAAATATGATATATAATTTTGATAAAGTCATTAGCAGAAAAGGTACCCACAGTGTAAAATGGGATGCCCGTAAGGCATATTTCGGTTCAGAAGACCTGCTTCCGATGTGGGTGGCTGATATGGATTTCCCGGTTCCTGTTGAGCTTGTTGAGGCGATAAAACGGCGTGCTGATAATCCTTTATATGGCTATACTCTCCGACCTGATTCTTATTTTCAGTCATTTATAAATTGGGTGAAAAACCGGCATGATTGGGGTATTCATAAGGACTGGATTCTTTTTAGTCCGGGAGTTGTGCCTGCCCTGAATTTTATTGTCCAGGCTTTCAGTGAGCCTGGTGAGAAGATTCTGATACAGCCTCCCGTATATCATCCATTTTTCTTTTCAGTTGAAAACAATCACCGGGAAATGGTGTTTAATCAACTTAGTTTAGTTAATGGCCGTTACGAAATGGATTTTGAAGACCTGGAGAATAAGCTCCTCGGGGTTAAAATGATACTTTTGTCGAATCCTCATAATCCTGTAGGTCGTGCCTGGACAAGAGAAGAACTTACAAAACTGGCGAATATTTGTGTAAAGCATGAGGTGTTGATTGTTTCAGATGAGATTCATTCTGACCTGGCTTTGCCGGGTTTTAAACATATTCCTGTGGCTTCTTTGGGGGATGAAATTGCAGCTAATACCCTGACTTGCATGGCCCCAAGCAAGACTTTTAACCTGGCCGGACTTTCTACCTCCTCAGTGATTATTTCAGATCCTGCTAAAAGAGCTAACTTTGAGGAGTATCTGGATCGTTTTCATATCACCGGTGGTAATATTTTTGGTATGGTAGCATCTGAAGCTGCTTATCTGCATGGGAAGGACTGGTTAGATCAGGTACTGGAATATATACAGGGGAATTTTGATTTTTTGGATAATTTTCTGAAAGAAAATTTGCCAATGCTTCATTTAACCCCCGCAGAAGCTACCTACCTGGCCTGGTTAGATTTTAGTGCATTGAAAATGGATGGGGACGGGCTAAAGTCTTTTCTGATCAACAAGGCAAAAGTAGGTCTGAATGATGGAAGAACATACAGGGATGGGGGTGAAGGTTTTCAGCGGATGAACCTGGCATGCCCGCGATCAATCCTTGAAGAAGCATTACAGAGAATTGAAAAGGCAATAAAAAATCATATAGTGTAATAGAATTTAAAAGAATAAAATGGCTGAAATTGTAAATATTAAACTTGTTCTGGAAGATGGTTCCGAAATAACAGGTAAATCTTTTGGAGCACCAGAATCAGTGGCTGGCGAGGTAGTTTTTAATACCGCTATGACAGGTTATCCGGAAAGCCTTACAGACCCTTCCTACAAAGGACAAATATTAGTATTAACTTACCCTCTTATTGGTAATTATGGGGTTCCGGTATCTGAGGAAGAAGGAGGGATGTTTAAGTATTACGAATCGGATAAGATACAGATCTCAGGACTGGTAATATCCGACTATTCTTTTGATTACAGTCACTGGAATGCAGAAAGTAGCCTTGCCGGATGGTTACAGAAAAATAATGTACCGGGCATTTTTGGGCTTGATACCAGGGCACTTACAAAAAAGCTACGTGAAAAAGGAACAATGTTGGGTAAAATTGTTGTTGACGACAGGGATGTAGAATGGTATGATCCTAATAAGGAAAACCTGGTTGCTGCAGTAAGTACGAAAAAGAAAGAAGTTTATGGCAATGGGAAATATAAGATTCTTTTGATAGATTGTGGTGTGAAAAATAACATTATCCGCTATTTTCTGGAAAAGGACACGACCGTTATCCGGGTTCCGTGGAATACGGATCTTTCAAAGGAAGAATATGATGGCCTGTTTATTTCCAATGGTCCTGGTGATCCGAAAATGTGCACTCAAACCATTAAGCAATTGGAAGTTGCTATTGAAAATGATAAGCCTATTTTTGGGATATGCCTGGGTAACCAATTGCTTTCACTGGCTTCGGGAGCTGATACTTATAAATTAAAATATGGTCATCGCAGTCATAATCAACCGGTTTTGAAAGTAGGTACAAACAGGGCATATATATCTTCACAGAATCATGGTTTTGCTGTAGATAACGATACACTAGGGGATGATTGGGAACCTCTATTTGTTAATATCAACGATCAGACCAATGAGGGAATGAAGCATAAAACTAAACCTATTTTCTCTACTCAGTTTCATCCGGAGGCTTCAGGAGGCCCAACGGATACTGCTTTTTTGTTCGATGAGTTTATGGATTTGATTAAGCAGCAGGACTAATTTTATACACAGATTAATAAGATGCTATTTGTAAATAATTTATTTTAATTCTTTCATACCATCAGCATGTAAGGCAAACCTTCCTTTATCCCTGGGGTGAACTATATCTTTCTTATCCCAGGGCCAACCGCCAAACTTAGTTAGTTGATAGTCTTTAATAGCCTGATGAATTTCTTCCTGATAATTCATTACGAATGGTCCATGATGTGCTACTGGTTCATTAATGGGTTTGCCTTCAAGAAGGAGCAGGTAGGCCTCCTTATCTCCGTTCTCAATGCTAATATTTTCTGATGCTATAAGATTAATCTGATAATTTTCCTGAATATTTTCTGATTCAATATTGATTATATCCCCTTTGTAAAAATAAATGGATCGATTCGCTCCAACCTTAATTGCAGGTAATGTCCATTGAGCATGTGCCTCCATTTTTATAGTAAATATACCTACTGAATTATTCGGATTTGCGGCCCATGAATTAGGTGTGGGTTTTAGAGCTTTTGTTTTATTTAGCTCACCAGCAATAATTTCAATTTTTGTTTCCTTTCCGTTCTTATCCTGAATATTGATAACTGGAATATCCTCTTTCCAGAGCATTTTAAAGTGTGGGTTAACAAATTTGTTCTTTTTAGGAAGGTTAAGCCAGACCTGAAAAATTTCCAAAGGATTTGGTTTGTCAGGGTAAATTAAAGGAAACATCTCGGAATGCTGAATACCTTTTCCGGCTGTCATCCATTGTACATCGCCTTCCATAAACCGGCCTTTTGCGCCTAGAGAATCTGAATGATCCACAACTCCTTCCTTGTTAATGGTAATAGTTTCAAAGCCTCTGTGCGGGTGATATGGGAATCCCGGAACTCTGTTCCCGTGGTACATTCTCCAACCATTTTTCAGGGTGAAATCCTGTCCTTCATTTCTGCCATTTAAGTTTTTAGAATTTACTCCCATCTTGTCATTTCCTGCCGGATATTCATCTCTGTGGTATGCGCAAAAAAGAAAGGGGTCTTGTGTTTCCCAATGAAGACCAATGGGAGCTATTTTTAATATCTTGCTGTTCATTTTTTCAGAATATTATTGCAAATGTAATCATGTTGAGCTTTCATACAGGAGGTCAATATATGTATAAGTTATTCTTCCATCAAAAAATATTTCAATTCCTGATAATTATTATCCATTCGGATGGATCTCTTTGTTCCGGCATCAAAACCTTTTAATTTTTCAGGGAGCTCCATTTTCTCTCCTGTTAATTCCTCCATAACCATATTGAACTTTGCCGGATGGGCAGTTTCCAGAAATATCCCTGTTGCCTTTTCTTTTTTTAGGTATTGTTTTAAAGCGCCATAACCAATTGCGCCATGTGGGTCGGGTAAATAGCCGGTTTTCTCCCAGGTTTGGCGAATGATGGTTTTTATTTGTTTATCTGTAAAACTCCGGGCTTTTATTACTTCACAAATTTTCTCCCGGGAGTTTTGATACAGGGTTAATATCCTTTCGAAATTTGAAGGATTTCCAACATCCATGGCATTGGCAATGGTTTCAATGGATGGTCGTGGGATAAATACCCCTGTCTCTAGATAATCAGGCACAGGACGATTTGCATTGGATGCTGCGATAAACTTTGAAACAGGCAAGCCCATTTCTTTTGCTAACAGACCAGCTGTCAGGTTTCCGTAATTACCACTTGGTACTGAGATAACTACCGGGAGATTGGTTTCCGGTAACTGGTTCCAGGCATGAAAATAATAAAATGACTGGGGGATAAGCCTGGCAATATTAATGGAATTTGCAGAAGAAAGATTTCTTTTTGTTGTAAGTTGCTTATCAGCAAATGCTTCTTTCACCATACTTTGACAATCATCAAAGCTACCATTTATTTCGAGGGCAGTAATGTTTTGTCCCAGGGTGGTAAATTGTTTTTCCTGTAAGGGGCTCACCTTGCCAGATGGATATAAAACAACTACGTTTATTCCTTCTATACCCAGAAAACCATTAGCCACAGCACTGCCTGTATCACCAGAAGTAGCAACAAGGATGGTAAAAGGGGCTGAACCTTTTGAAAAATAGTTCATGCACTGTGCAAGGAAACGGGCCCCTACATCTTTGAAGGCCAGTGTGGGTCCATGGAATAATTCAAGAACAAACACCCCGGGTTCTATTTCTGATAAGGGGATATCAAAATTCAGAGCTTTTTTTATCATGTCCGATAATGCCGCCTGAGGAATCTCATCACCCGTAAAATGTCGGGCTATTTCAATTGCGGTTTCCTGCAAATTGGGTTTATGGGTGTTATTAAAGAGTTCTTTTGAAACATGTGGAATCTTTTCCGGAAAGAACAGTCCCTGATCATCTGGGATTCCTTTTAACACAGCTTCCCTGAAGCTTAGTTTTAAATTTTTATTTCTGGTACTGATGTATTTCATTTTTTAAAACTTGTTTTATAATATTAAATTTCCTTGCCAGAGCAGGAGAAATATGGTGGTTTTGGATTGATTTTTCAATTTTCCATCCATTCAATTTTCCATCCATTCCATCCATTCCATATTTCCTTTAGTTACCTAAGCTGGATAAACCAGAAAAGACAAATCTCAAAGGGCAAATCTTAAACCCGTCCGTACCGGCACGGGCGGATAAATTTCAAAAGGGTTTCGGATTTTCATTATTGTAATTTGTTAATTATTTAATTTTTGTGAGTTGTTATTTGTGATTTTCTGCCAAAGAATAACAGAAGATTTAATTTGAAGTACTATTAATGTATCCGGATTTTCAATATTTATATCAGGTGCGTTCCCTGTTTATTTATTTTTGAAACATGGATGTCAAAATCCACTCCAATATTCTGATAGATTTTTCTCATTGTATCCTGAACATTTCGGGCATTTCTTTCACCTTTTGATAGTGTAAAGATAGAAGGTCCTGAACCGGAAATGCCACAACCGAGTGCTCCGTTTTTCAGTACGGATTCTTTAACTTCTTTAAATTTAGGTATCAGGATTGAACGGACAGGTTCAATAATTACATCCTGCATTGACCGTCCAATAAGCTGATAATCAGAAGTAAGAATTCCTGTTATTAGTCCCGCTACATTTCCCCATTGCTCGATGGCCTTTTTTAAGGAAATTTGTTTTTTAAGGATCATTCTGGAATCTTCTGTTTTTACCTGGATGTGGGGATGAACAACCGTGCAATACAGTTCTTCAGGTGCTTTTAGTTGAATAATATCCAGAGGTTCATAACTTCTTATAAGGACAAAATCCCCCAGTAATGCCGGAGCTACATTATCGGCATGGGGGATGCCTGAGGCAAGTTTTTCCCCTTCCATAGCATATTTAACCAGTTCTTTGGTTGAAAGAGGTTTGCCTGCCAGTTCATTTATTGCAAAAGCTGCTGCAGCAGCACTCGCAGCACTGGAGCCCATACCACTCCCGGGCTTGATGCCTTTTTTGAGGCTTAGTTCAAAGCCTGTTTTAATATTCATGTCCTGAATAAACTTTTTTATGACCACACCTGCTACATTTTTCTCAGGGTCAAGCGGAAGATCAAAACCCTCAATTGATTTTATCCTGATGATGGGCTCCTCTATTGCTATCAGGCTTAGTTCGTCTCCTGTTCCAGATAGGGGGAACCCCAATATGTCAAATCCGCAGGTTACATTTGCTACCGATGCCGGGGCAAAGACCCTGATCTCTTTTCCAATTTCCATATTTTAAATTATTAGTAGTGTTTTTGTTATCTTATTTCTTATTTCTTCATTCATTTAA
The DNA here is from genome assembly GCA_029935275.1 of Bacteroidales bacterium. Taxonomy (GTDB): domain Bacteria; phylum Bacteroidota; class Bacteroidia; order Bacteroidales; family VadinHA17; genus JANTGF01. The sequence continues at coordinate 7,491 of JAOZKQ010000086.1, forward strand.
GCATTTACGTATATAAGCATTTTCCTATCCTATAGCTATTCTCATTATATCTGCAAATACTCCTGAAGCAGTAACTCCTGCTCCTGCGCCGGCCCCCTTAATAACCATGGGTTGTTCTTCGTAAAGACGGGTATAAAGCATTAAAATGTTGTCTTTCCCATCAAGCTCATAAAAAGGATGCGCCTCGTTCACTTCCAGTAATCCAACTGTGGCTTTTCCGGGTTTGAAATCAGCTACATACCTTAGTTTCTTTTTGTTTTGTATAGCTGATTTTCTCATCTTTTCAAAATAAACATCCTGTTCTGATAGCTTTTCGATAAATGCATCTTTTGTTGGTGCAGAAAAACTGGTTTCCGGGACGAAAGGTAGTGATTCTATATCCTCCATTTCTATCTGATAACCACATTCTCTGGCTAAAATCAGCAATTTCCTTTTTACATCCGTTCCGCTCAAATCTATCCTGGGATCAGGCTCAGTAAAACCAGCTTCCTGAGCTTTTTGTACAGTCTTTGAAAAAGTCATTTTTTCATTAAACGAATTCAGTATGAAATTCAGACTGCCGGATAAAACGGCCTGGAAACCTGTGATTATATCACCGCTGTTGATAAGGTCGTGAATTGTACGAATAAGTGGAAGCCCTGCCCCCACATTGGTTTCATATAAGAATTTCACATTCTTTGTACGGGCGGTAT
>JAOZKQ010000087.1 GCA_029935275.1 Bacteroidales bacterium
CTTCGGGGCTGTGTTGTCCCTATTAATTAAAACTATTGACTTTATGGACGGACACAAAATACTTGTAATTTTGTTTGCCATTCTTTGATAAGCTTTTTACAGCCAATTTTTTCTTTTAAAATAGATTAAAAGGGATACAGGTATGAAGATGAACAAACCCCACATTAGGGGGTAGCCCCATCTCCATTCCAGCTCTGGCATGAATTTAAAATTCATGCCATATATACCTGCCAGAAAGGTGAGGGGAATAAAAATGGATGCAAAAATAGTCAGTACCTTCATTACTTCATTCATACGGTTATTAACACTGGAAAGGTAGATATTCAACATGCCTGAAATAATATCCCGATAAGAGTCAACAGCCTCATTTACACGAATTATGTGATCAGCTAAATCATGTAAGTAAACCCGTGTTTCATCAGTAATTAAAGTGAAATTTCGATTCTGTAATGAATTTATTACTTCACGTAAGGGCAAAACTGTTTTGTGAACATAAATTAATTCTCTTTTAATGCGTTGAATGGATTGCAGTGTTTCCGTTGTGGGATTTTTTAGTAGTACATTGTCAATATTTTCTAAAGAATCTTCAAGTGGTTCCTGAAGATTAAAATATTCATCAATAATTGTATCAAGTATCAGGTAAGCTATAAAATCAGTAGTTCTTGATTTTAACATACCTTTATTGCTTTTCAAATGACTAATAAGTGGGTTAAACAGATTGTCTGGTCTTTCTTTAAAAGTAAAAATATAATTATTTAGTATCAAAATACTTATTTGTTCATAGCCTATAACAAAAGGTTTATGTTCAAGCTCCCAACGTTTAAGTACTATATATATGTAGTGGTCGTGAAATTCAACCTTTGGCCTCTGATTTGTGTTTAATATATCTTCCAGAACAAGTTCATGGATATTAAAATGAGTGCCAATTTTTCTGATCTGTTCAATATTACTCAAGCCTTCAATATCAACCCATTTAATGGTGACCTTGTCTTCCAGCTTAAAGATATCATCAACTGAAGAAATAACTTTTTGATGAATACCCTCGGGATTAAAATCTATAACTGTAATTTTATTATCTGAACTCGATTTTTGTCCAACATGAATGAGGTGACCGGGAGGCAAACCTGCTTTTTGAGACTGGTTTCTAATTGTTGATGACATTAGAATTTTGGTTTATGAATGAAATGAATTATCCAAAGATAAGAATTTGTTGAAAATATATAAAAGTGCCTGATTAATGGAATTATTTATACCAGGACGGTGAAAATGTTTAGCTTACATTTGATAAGATGGTTGAACTGATTAGTTTATGAACTAATTTGTAAATACTTTCCGGATCATAACCGCACTCCTTGTACAGTTCCATTTGAGTACCATGTTCGATAAACTTATCAGGAATGCCAAGCCTGAAAACCCTGGAGGAATAACCCTTCTCGGAAAAGAATTCCAGTACTGAGCTTCCAAGCCCTCCTGTTATGGTGCCATCTTCTACCGTAATTACCTGTTTGAAATTTCTTCCAATTTTGTGGAGAATTGATTCATCTATAGGCTTTAAAAACCGCATATCGTAATGAGTTACTTCCACATGATCATGCTGCAGTTTTGTTACTGCTTGTTTTACAAGGATCCCTGCATGACCAATAGAAAGGATTGCAATATCATCACCTTTTGAAATTTGCCTCCCTTTTCCAATTTCAATTTCTTTAAAAGCTTTTTTCCAGTTTGCCCATGTTCCCCTGCCACGTGGATAGCGAATTGAAAATGGCCCTTTACCTCCCAGCTGGGCAGTGTACATAAGGTTGCGGAGCTCTATTTCATCCATGGGGGCTGAGATAGTCATATTAGGGATAGATCTGAAAAAAGCAAGGTCATATGCTCCATGATGAGTGGCGCCATCATCACCAACCAGTCCGGCACGGTCAAGACAAAAAACAACATCCAGGTTTTGCAGGGCAACATCATGAATTACCTGATCATAGGCTCTTTGTATAAATGTAGAGTATATATTACAAAAAGGAAGCAGGCCCTGGGTTGCCAAACCTGCAGAGAAAGTTACTGCATGTTGTTCTGCAATACCAACATCAAAAGTTCGTTCAGGAATTTCCTTTTGCATTATATTCAGGGAAGAACCAGCCAGCATAGCAGGGGTAATTCCAACGATTTTTTTATTCTTTCTTGCTAATTCTACAATAGTATGGCCAAATACTTCCTGATATTTTGGAGGCATGGGTTTATCGCTACTGACTTTAAAAATTTCTCCTGTATGTTTGTCAAACTTGCCGGGAGCATGAAAAGTAGTCTGATGTAACTCAGCCTGTTTAAATCCTTTTCCTTTAGTGGTAAGGCAATGCAATAATTTTGGTCCTGGAATATTCTTCAGGTCATTTAATACCTGTGTCAGGTGAACAACATCATGTCCGTCAACAGGGCCAAAATATCTGAAATTTAAAGACTCAAACAGATTACTCTGTCTCAGTAATGTGCTTTTCAGGCCATGTTCCAGTTGTTGAATGAGGGATCTTGTTTTTGGGGCAATTTTACTGACTTTCCCCAAAATTTTCCACATATCATCCTTAAATCGGTTATAAGTAGGTGAAGTAGTAATATCCAATAGATATTCTTTTAGGGCACCAACATTTGGATCAATTGCAATACCATTATCATTAAGAATAACCAGGATATTTGTATTTTCAATACCGGCATTATTCAGGCCCTCAAAAGCCAGGCCTGCAGTCATAGCACCATCTCCAATAACGGATATAACCTGGCGGTTTTCATTTTTATTTACTGCGGCAACTGCCATGCCAAGTGCAGCAGATATGGAAGTAGATGAATGCCCAACACCAAAAGCATCATATTCGCTTTCATTCCGCTTTGGGAAACCGCTAATTCCTTTATATTTTCTATTTGAATGGAAATTATCCCTGCGTCCGGTAAGTATTTTATGTCCGTATGCCTGGTGGCCTACATCCCATACAAGCTGGTCGTAAGGAGTATTAAAAACATAATGCAGGGCCACGGTTAATTCAACCACACCCAAACTTGCCCCCAGATGCCCGGTATTGGAACTTACTACATCAATAATAAATTCACGCAATTCTTTACTTAGCTGAATAAGCTCTTCTGGTTTAAGTTTCCTTAAATCGCCCGGGTTTGTAATGTCTTTTAATATGTGATTAATGCTATCAGTCACTACTATAATGTTCTATAGTGTCTTCTACGATATTGAGCATACAAAGATACAAATATTATTAACCTAAATTCGGTATAAGGAGTTTTTACAGCTTTAAGCGTGGCTTTCTTAGGCGACCCGGATTTTTGCAGGACTAAGGGGTTAATTTAATAAAATCCGGAGAAGTATAGGAGAGCCCCGCTAAAGCCCATAGGAAAAGCATATTACAGGCAATTTTTCGAGTATAAAACCTTCGAAATAATCTATTATTACTTTTGTTTTTATAATCTAAATCTCACCTACTAAATGCTTTCTGTAAGTTATTCTTTATAACGAATTCAGGTTATTAACTTCCCTGAAATCATTAATCCATATCGTTTTTTTATATTTGCAAAATTATAGCTAGAAAATAAAGACTGGGGATTGTGTAGAAACTAAATTTATTAATGCAAGTTATGAATAAAATTCGATTTACTAAATTTTGGCTGGAGAGCCGCGTTTTATCTGTTTTAATTTTCCTTTTTACTATACTAAATTTTTCATGTGTTACATCTAAACAGTTTAGGGATGTTCAGTTGCAAAAAGACAGGTTGCAAAATGAAAGGGATAGTTTAGTAGGGATAAATGAAAGGCTCACTGTTGAAAATACGGAAATTTCAACACAAATTAAAAATTTCAAAGATGAATTAGAAAAACTAAAAAGGGATAAATCAGCAATGATCCAGGAACTCGACAATATGAAAAAGGATTATCAGATAATGAAAAGAGGCTATTATGAATTACAACAGGCTCAGGCAAGCCTTGTAAAAGGAAATAATCGAGAAACAAGGCGCTTGTTAAATCAGTTACAGCTTACCCAGGAGGAATTGCAAGCCAGGGAAGATAAGCTCAGGGAAATGAGCCGGGTGATGGATGAGAAAAAAAGAGCCTTGGATGAACTGCAATACGAAGTTGATAAAAGAAATGCCAGGCTTCTTGAACTTGAAAAATTGCTAACAGAGAAAGATGAGATGATGGATGAGTTGAAGAGGAAAGTTTCTAATGCTTTAATGGGCTTTGAAAATGACGGGCTCACTATTACACAGAAAAATGGGAATATTTATGTTTCTATGGATGAAAAATTGCTATTTAAATCAGGTAGTTATAAAGTCGATTCAAGAGGAGAACAGGCAATAAGTAAAATTGCCAGTGTTTTAGAGCAGAATACGGATATCAATATTATGATTGAGGGGCATACCGACAATGTTCCCTATCGTAGTACAAGCGGACAAATTAATGATAATTGGGATTTGAGTGTAAAAAGGGCTACTACAATTGTTAAATTACTATTGAAAAACTCAACTATTAATCCCAAAAGAGTAACTGCGGCAGGAAGAGGAGAGTTTTTCCCGGTTGATCCAGCAAATACTCCGGAAGCGAGGCAAAAGAACAGAAGAACAGAGATCATCCTGGCCCCTAATCTGGATGAATTGTATAAGCTCCTTGAAACAGGTAACTGATAAAATATTTCTTAATACTTAAATATATGAAACTGGCAAAGAAGATTTTTAAAATTGTAATCTTTATTCTGGTTCTGGTAATAGTCGGAGCTTATTTATTTCTGCATAATCTTGCCAACAGAGCTGTGCCTGATTATAACCAGGAAGTTGTGCTGAATGGCCTTACTGATGAAGTTAAGGTATATCGTGATTCTTTTGCAATTCCTCATGTGTATGCTAAAAATGAAGAAGATCTGTATCATACAGTTGGTTATTTAATGGCTCAGGACCGGCTATGGCAGATGGACCTTCTTCGTAGGGTAACACAAGGTCGTTTGTCTGAAATATTTGGTGAGGATTTTGTGAAGACGGATTTATTCCTCAGGGCACTAAGAATGCCTGAAAAATCAGCAATGATAAAGGCTGATGCAGATCCTGAGATTCTTCAGAGCTTTGTATCTTTTGCAAAAGGAGTGAATGATTACCTTGAGGAAAATAAGAAAAAGTTACCTCCTGAATTTGCAATTCTGGGTTATGAACCTGAATTGTGGAAGCCGGAGCATTCGCTTAATATTATTGGATACATGGCCTGGGACCTTGCCAAGGGAACTTATACTTCAGAAATTACAATATATAAGCTTATTAAAAAATTTGGAATAGAGAATATTGGGGACTTGATTCCAGGTATCGCAGAACGGAAAGATCTGGTATATCCTGATTTTGTAATTGATAGTTTGGTTCTTGATGGGCAGGCAGACCTGGTACACGCTAGCGAGCAATTGGATAAATTGGGATTGAAGGTTTTTTTGGGAAGCAATAACTGGGCGGTTTCAGGAAAAAAATCAATTACAGGAAAACCCCTTATGGCAAATGATATGCATTTGGATTTAAGTACTCCGGGAATTTGGTATCAGATACATGAGGTGACAGAAAGTGGCCTAAATGTTACAGGAGTCGCTGTACCGGGGCAGCCACTGATTATTGCCGGGCATAATGAGGATATTGCCTGGGGTATGACTAACTTATACACGGATGATATAGATCTTTACCTGGAAAAAATCAATCCTGACAATCCTGATGAATATTGGTTTAACGGGGAGTGGGTGCCACTGGAGGTTCGGGCTGAAGTTATTAAGGTAAAAGGTGGCGAAGAAGTGATTATGGAAAACAGATTTACACACCGGGGACCTGTTATTTCAGGATTCAAAGACATGGAACAGGCCATTTCAATGAAATGGATAGGAAATGTAAAAAGCAATGAGCTAAGAAGTATGTATTTATTAAACCATGCTGAAAATTGGATGGATTTTAAAAATGCACTCAAAACATTTATTTCCCTTGGTCAAAATATGGTCTATGCTGACAAGGAAGGGAATATTGGACTCTATGCAGCAGGTGCAGTACCGCTCAGAAAAGGGGTTGGTTATCTGATCAGATCAGGACAAACCGATGAGTATGACTGGAAAGGTCTGGTCCCTTTTGATGAATTGCCGCATGTCTATAACCCTGAGAGTGGAATGGTTTCATCTGCGAATAATAAAACTGTTGGAAATGATTATCCGTATTATATTGGCTTATTATACTCTCAGGAATATCGAATAAGCAGGATTCGGGAAATGTTAAATGAAAAAGAGAAGCTTTCAGTTGAGGACTTTGCGAGAATGCAGGCCGACCAGAAGTCCTGGTTGGTTAAGGAGTTTTTACCTGACATATTAAATGTGTTGAAAGGAAAGGATTTGAATGAATCCGAAAAGACAGGTTTGACTGTTTTGTCAGGGTGGAATGGAATTATGGAACAAGATAATCCAGCTCCACTAATTTTTGAAAGAATGTATAAAGCAATGGTCAAAAACTTTATAAGTGATGAATTGGGTGAGGAATTATACGGAGAATATGGGAATAACTCTTCTTTATCAAGAGGGTTTATGGAAAATATATGGACGAATAAGGAACTTAAGTTCTGTGATGATATTAATACCCCTGATCAAAAGGAGGATTTTTCAGATATTGTTGCAAAAAGTTACAAGGAGGTTATTGCAGATTTGACTACTGAATTGGGAAGTGACCCTGGAAAGTGGCAATGGGGGGATGTACACCAACTGACTCTGGAGCATCCTTTGGGGAAAGTTAATATTCTGGATAGGCTTTTTGGATTTAACAGGGGGCCATTCAAGGTTGGTGGAAGTTTTCATACTGTAAATCCTTTTACACCAGAGAATAACGCTGTTCATGCAGCATCCCAGAGACATGTGTTTTCTACTGCTGACTGGGATGAGTCTATAACTGTTATTCCAACCGGTGAATCCGGGATTCCGGCCAGTAAGTTCTACTGTGACCAGACAGAACTTTATTTGAAAAACCGGTACCATTCTGATCCCTTTAGTAGAAATGAGGTAGAAAAATATTCACGGTTTATTGCTGTTTTTAAGGGTGATAAGTAATAGCCTGATCTTACTTCCTTCAAAATAAACAAATCCTGAATATCATTATTCAGGATACAGGGGTTCAAAAGCTTAATGAAATTTTTGTGTGTGAGACAATCGCTTATATTTTTTTTGATATTCATTAATTCAATCCTTGTAATCGGGCAGGGAATTAAGGGCCGCATTTCTGACCTATCCGGTGAACCCATTTCATTTGCAAATATTTATGTCCCTGATTTAAAAATTGGAACAGCATCAAATATTGAAGGTTATTATGAGCTTAAACTTCCTGAAGGGGAATTGAAAGTGCAATTTACATATCTGGGTTATAAAACTCAATCACATTTTTTCAATATTAATTCTGATTTTATAATAATTAACATAGTTCTCTATCCCCAGAACCTGCAAATTAAGGAAGTGAAAATTCTGGCATCAGGTGAGGATCCTGCTTATTATGTTATGCGAAGAGCAATTGCACTTGCACCTTATTATATGAGCCAGGTTTCAGAATATACCAGCAAGGTATATATGAAGGGGTCGGGAATAATAAATGAAGTTCCCCGGATTATGAAAAAGAAGTTGAAAAAGGAGGGTATTGAAGTGAAGAAGCCTTTTGTTATGGAGAGCTTGAGTGAGATTCGTTTTGAATTGCCTGACAAGCTGGATCAAAAGGTTATTTCGATACGATCAAGTGGAGATGATAATAATACCTATCCGATGGAGATGATTACAAATAATCTGTATCATGCATCTAAATATGGAGTAATATCTCCGTTTGATAAAAATGCTTTTCAAACTTATAGATTTAAGCTCGAAGGAATATTTGAGGATCAGGGGCGAACCATAAACAAGATTGAGGTGATACCTAAAAGGAAAGGTAAAGATGTATTTTGGGGCTATATTTATATTGCAGAAAATTTCTGGAATATCCATAGTGCTGACCTGAATCTACGGTTGCCAATGACTGATGCAAGCATGCATCAGGTATATGCTCCGGTGGATGAAAATACCTGGATGCCAGTGAGTCTGGATTTTGATATAAAATTTAAAGGATTTGGTTTTGATATTTCTTATA
>JAOZKQ010000477.1 GCA_029935275.1 Bacteroidales bacterium
GCATATTTGGCCTCAATAATATTCAGGCTATCTTCAATATATTTATTAAAGAACCTGGGGTCTTCCTGAATAGGTGAATGTACTGCATAATGGGCCATGTAAAGGAAGAAAGGTTTTTTGACCTTCAGGGAGCTGTCCATGGCATTTTGAGCCTCCAATGTCAAGGCTTCATTTAAATAGATGTGTTTACCATAGTATTTTTCAAGGCCGGGAACCCCCCAGGGAGAGTCTGGATTTTCGGTATTGTTCCCAAAATGTTTTTCACTGTAATAAGAACCAGGAGCTCCGGCAGCATGCCCGGCAATATTTATATCAAATCCAAGATTTAAGGGATTTGCTCCCGGGGTTCCAATTGCACCAAAATGTGCTTTACCACAATGAATGGTGAAATATCCGGCATTTTTAAGCAATTGGGGCAGGGGAGTGGCATATACCGTATTTTCAATTTCAGGAACAGGGCTGATCCCGTTTACATTCCATTGTGGCAGGTTCAGAACATCCTGAGGGGCATCCGGGCTTTGGTTCATTTTTAAGGTCCAGTTGGTTACCCTGTGTTTTGCAGCATTCATTCCGGTCAGAAAGCTGATACGTGTTGGGGAACATACTGAACAGGCATATGCCTGGGTGAACATTTTACCTTCCTTTGCCAGTTTTTCCATGGCCGGGGTATGATACCTTTTATTAAAAGGGCTAACTTCTTTATAAAAAGGTACAGAAGTATCCTGCCAGCCCATATCATCCACAAGAAATACAATAATGTTAGGTTTTACTTCTTGTACAGAGGAGTTGGTGCATGAGGCTAACATAGTTATAAGTAAAATAGCAATCGTCAGAATCAGGTTTTTTGCACTTATAAATTTCATAAATGTTTATTTAATAAGTCCTCTGAAAATACAGCAGATCATTTTATTATTATTCTACAGTAGTTAATTTCAATAAACGGACACCATGTCCGGGAACAGTAATAGCAATAGCATTAGTGAAAAATCCCATTGCCTGGTGAAGCCAAAGGTCACGAACCATCTGCTTCCCTTTTATACCAATATCTTTTAATAAAAAAGATGTTTCACCAGACTTATTATTTCTGTTTAAAATTCCCAGGGCAAGGGATCCATCTGAAAGAGGTTTTGCCCAGAATTCAAATCCATTGTGGGTATAGATTCTGGATGCTTGTATTCCCAGTGGGTCCTGGTTGATTCCAATAGCCTCTTCATTGGTCAGGATTTTTCTGATTTCTTCATTCATTGACCGGATATCATTAGATGCAATAAGTGGTGCATTTAAGAGGCACCACAGGCTCATCTGAGAACGGTATTCTTCCAGTGAACAACCGTGGGCCCCACCATGGGAGGAAGACTGTCCTTTACCATTAAGACCAACAATCAGCATATCCGGGTCGTTCCATTTTCCGGGGCCGGAAAATTTTTCTAAACCAACCTGCCTTTCCAAAACATTCATAATTCCGGCATGTCCCGAATCGTATTTTTTACTTTGCCAGGTGTCCCGAATGTCCCATGTGGTTCTCCAGAGTTGGCCTCCAATGGAAGAACCCCATAGCCATGGTTCCCTCTGGCCCCATTCACAAATGGCAAAAACCATATCCCTTCCGGATTTTTGAATTGCATCAGACATTCGTTTATATCGTACAATAGCTGAATCTTTTTCAGAAGGGGCATTGCAATAATCGTATTTAAGATAATCAATTCCCCACTTAGCAAAAATGCGGGCATCGGTTGTTTCATAGCCATAGCTTGCTACAGCACCTCCGCAGGTTCTATGTGCTGCATCGGAATATATTCCCAATTTGAGGCCTTTTGAGTGAACATAATCTGCCAGAGCTTTTATTCCATTTGGGAATTTGTTTTTATCAGCTTGTAATATTCCATTCTTATCCCTTTCAGCCTGCCAAAGGTCATCGATAATGATGTATTCATAACCTGCGGTTACCATGCCACTATTGACCATTGCATCAGCCATTTCTTTGATTAGTTCTTCACTGATATCAGGACCGAACTGGTTCCATGTCATCCATCCCATAGGGGGAGTAGGAGCAAGTATTCTTGTCTGAGCCAAAGCAGTATGTCCAGTAATAAATAAAAACAGAAAAGCTATTAAACTATGAATTTTCAGATTGACTATTAACTTTTTTGCATTTAAATTCATTATAGATATAAAACTTGAAAACAATAATGAGGTGGCAGGTTTTGGTTTATTTTTAATGAATACAATATTAATTAAGATAGTTGTAAATAACAAACATAATCAATTGTAATTTAAAGAATATCATTAGGATGTTTGTGGATAGATAATGCATTTAACGCAAGTAATCAGTATTTGAATGATACCCCGTGCTATATTGGCAATTTCATGGAGATAAGCACCTCTTTGATTTTATCTGATAGCATTTTTGCTTCTGCCTGTACTCCTTTTCCATTAA
>JAOZKQ010000478.1 GCA_029935275.1 Bacteroidales bacterium
TGTCGTTGAGAATTAAATGGAACTCCCCAGAAAGGTAAGGCAAAATAAAAATAAAAAAGGAATAAAAGAACTCCAAATATGGATAATAGATATTTAATCCACCTTTTTCTGCAAATTGCTGTCATTATCCTGAACTTTATAAAAATTTATTACATAAGCTCTAGTCCAAAAATAAGAAGGGAACTATTTACTAAAGCATGCACCAGTGCAGCGTAAAACACATTTTTAGTTTTTATATAAGTATATCCATATGCCCAGCCACCAATACATGCCAGCCCAACAAAGATGATGGATCCTCCATGGTAGTGAACTAAACCAAAGATAACACTTGTTATAGCAAGGGCCGTATATGTGCCTGCTGAATTTGAACCCTTTAGCTCAATTACATAGGCTGCCAAAAACAGTAGGGCTGCGATGAGTGCCGGGAACCAAAACATGTTTCCTTCCATTAAATAACCTGTGAGCAATGAAATGATTAATAATGAAATAAAACCCCATAACCAGAATTTATTCCAGGCACCCGATTGAGCTATGCGTTTTGAAAGCATGTTCTGAAGGAGTCCCCTGAAAAATAATTCTTCAAAAATTGCAGTATGGAGAAATACACTGATTATTTTTCTTAAAATATTTTCAAATAGTTCTAAATTAAAACTATCATGCCCAATAAGTCTGATAAAGTCAATTGAATAACCAATTATAAAAACAAAGGCATAAAATGCAATCCATACCCAAACAGCTATCCATATAAATTGCCATTTAAATACTGGATAGAAGCCAACATCTTTTAAGTTGCGAATTATAACAAAAGCATAAACGGCAGATAGGATAAGTACTAATCTATAAACAGAATCAAAGCCACCTCCGTTGAAAGGTAAGTTAGTATCAGGCGATAATTCTATAAGTGTTATGGGTAGTAAAAACAGTCCATATGTTGTAAAATCCAGCCAGTCAATTTTCCCGGAAGGATCTTTTTTAGCAGTAAAAATCAGGCTTGGAAAAATAATAAGGTAGGGAACGAGAAACATAGTTCCCTGAAAAGGATTGTATCCATTAATGAGTACCCAGGAAAATAGGAGAATAATTAAGAATGTTGGAAACAGGTATGCTTTGTAGATATCATTGTTTATTTTTTCGTATATCCAGGTTGATAACCGGGGTTTGCCGATGGAGAAAAATAAAAAATACAGGATTATAAAATATGGCAGGGCAAAAAATATTTCATGAACAGTATTTGTCTTCCAGGTAAACACAAGGAAAATAATACTTAAGCCCACAGTATAAAAACTGCTTTTAGTTAAATCATTTTTTAAATATAAATCTGGTTTCTCCATAATCTTCTTAGATAAGAACAGACCTGTTTAAATCTAACCCCGGAGATATCAGGTTCCGGCTTATAAGTTTTTTTTGTCATTTAGAAAAACGGGCGAAAACTTATAAATGCTTATCAAACCAATTAATTCCATCCGGGTAAACCTTATCAATGGGTATATCGTGATGTTTTGCAGGATACCAGATAATTTTCTTTGGTTCCTTTGCAGTTTTGAAAAGAAGTTTACTGGTGACAGGTGGAACAATATCGTCATTTTCTGCATTTATCATTAGTAATGGCCTTGGAGAGATCATTTTTACATAGTTGATTGGATCAATAATACTAATGTAATCAGCTGTTTCTTTATTTAAAGCCTTCATTCCAAATAAAATATTCAAACCACCACCGGCTAGGGCCAATACAGGAACTTTTACCCGTGTATCCACACTACAAAAAACGGTGCCAATAAAACCACCAAGGCTAATGCCAAAAAACCCAATTCTTTCGGGATCTATTTCTTCCCTTGTTGAGAGAAAATCAATGGACCTTCTCAAATCGAAAACGGTTTGAGAGAGGATATCCCGGGTCCAGTATTTATAATCCCCGGTAAAATCAACCTCATAGTTTTGTGTTTTCCGTTCCCCGTGATTGGCTATATCGATCCTGAATACAGCATAACCGGCATCAGTAAAATAGCTGTTACCAACTTCAATATAATCCACAGTTTTCCTGTCACCTACCCCATGTAATAATATAATAACGGGGAGTGGTTTTGATGCATTCTCAGGCAGGCTTAATAAACCATAAACAGTTTTATCATGCACGCTGTTAAACGCAACTTTAAGAAGTGTGTAATTTCCTGAATCAGCTTTGTTTAACAGGGTATCCTGAAGTGGCAATTCAGCATCATAGTTATAATAGGCTGCAACTGGCAGTTCCTTCTTTCCCCCACAGGATACTATACTGATCAAAAGTAAAACGAAAAAAGTAATTTTAATAATTGTTGATTTTACGTACATTTTACTCATCAATAAGTTTTAATAATTCGCTCATGGAATAATGGGTGTAGGGCTCATTACAGGCAGGTGTACCTGAGCCTGCATTTGCAACCCAGAACTCAAGTGACTG
>JAOZKQ010000088.1 GCA_029935275.1 Bacteroidales bacterium
TTCCTTTGTTTGTACCAAAAAGTATCCTTTCATCTTTAAGCTGTTTAGATGCATTAGGGTTGGCATCACCCAAAAAACCATCGTTTCTGTCATAAGTCCGAATCAAATAATCATTCCCCTTCCTGGCAACCCTGCTATAGCCTTTTCTATGGCCCACCCATACATCACCCTGCTTATCAATTAATAAGCTATAACAATAATCCGACATCAAGCCGGTACGGGTAGTTACGAAATAAGTAGTATCATCATAAACATGAATAAGTCCTGACCCACTAGTTGCAGCCCATATTCGCCCGTTCCTGCCCGCCATAATTGCATTTATATCAAACCGGGCATTTTTTTGGGAAAGACCGGCTTTTTTAAGTACCCGTTTCTCCCCATCAAGAAAATACAGGCCATCACTTAAAGTTGAAAGCCATATTTTGTTTTCATTTTCAATAAATATCTGATGTATATTATTATGAGGAAGTTGTCCGGAAGAAACAGAAAAATGCTTCTTTTCTCTTGTAAGCAAGTCAATCATAAACAAACCATTCCTGGTCGCCAGCCATAAATGATTATTTTCTCCGGTAACATAATTAATTGATCGCTCATTCTTATCCTGCGAAAGAAAGAAAGGTTGTACCTTCCCCGACTCTAATGAAATTACATAAAGTCCACTAATGTTGGTTCCAACAAATAACGAATTCTGTTTCTCATAATAATATAAAGTCGTAATTTTGTCTTCAGGCAGGCCATTATTTACAGAAAAATCTCTTATTTTCAAGCCGGTAACTTTATCCATTAACTCTATCCCATTATCTCCGGCAATAAAAAACCAGTCATTACTCTCAGCCATTGCATTTATACTTTCACCCGGAACCTTTCCATCAAAGTTTTTAAAAGAGAAGGCTTCATCCAGTAGCATACACAAGCCTTTACCATAAGTTCCTACCCATATATTACCTTCAAAATCCTGAAAGACATCTCGTGTATTATTACTCAACAAGCCATTCTTTTTATTGTACCACTTGAAATTCACTTTTTCCTGGCTAATCCAGGGGGCACTTACTTTTATCAGTCCTGACCTTGAAGTACTAATCCACAGATTATGGTCATGATCCTCCAAAACAGACTTTACATTAATCTTTTTTAAAACTTCATTCTCATTCAGTGGGTTTATAACAAGAGTACCCCCACTACCCTGTGATTGAAGAAGGTAAAGTCCGTTCTTTGAAGTTCCAATAAAAGTAAGTCCGGGAGTTTTACTCTCCTGGATACTCTGAATACTAAAATCAGGAATCCCTATGCATTTCCGGATGAATTGTGGTGGTTGCTTTCCTACCGGCATAGAATAAAAATACAATCCATCATTTGAGCCAATAAGGAGTTTCCCATCCGGTGATTTCCCAATTGTTGTTATGAGCTTTTGGTCAAGATGAAAATAACTTAGTACCCCAGGATCGTCCATACTTGTTTTAACCAGCCCCTTATTTTGGGTTGAAATTATTATTCCATTGTCTTCGGTCTCAACAAATCCTGTTATCGCATTTGAAGTTGAGTCCCGAAGTGAAATAATCTCAAAATTGGTTCCATCATAAACCAGCACTAAACCATCCTTACTTCCAAACCATAATTTATTATCAGAAGTTTTATAGCTGCAATTTATATTGGTTTCTTTTAAAGAATCAGGTAAAAAGTTCGATTTTAAATGCAATCCATCAAAACGATTTAATCCTGATCCGGTTCCAATCCACAAAAACCCATGACTATCTTCTTCAATCGTATTAATAAAACGATTGGTTAATGCGGGGTCAGTATCGGTGCTGTAGTTCCTGAAATATGAATCCTGAGAAAAAGATTCATGGGGTAAAACTGTTACCAAAAGAAATATAAGGCAACTCCTAAGGATATTGTTACGAAAATGCATGAAAAATGAAATTTAAATTTGATTATTCATCATCGGGTTCAAAAACCGGGACGGACTTGTACTTTGGAACACCGCCAATTGGCTTTGTGAAAAATCTCAGATTCTCTTCATACTGGTTCATAGTTGTAATCACAACGTTGTTGTTGACTACCAAAGGGGTTTTTCTCTTTACAAATTGAAAATCCAGGGATTTACCAACTTCTCCTTCCATTATTACAATTTCTGATTCTGACCAGTAATCCTCCCCGGAAACAATAGCTGATGAATTATTCCTATCCACTGAATATATATCAATCCGGCCATCACTGTCCCAATCAAAATTTCGTTGTTTAACCCTTACGGTGCCATCTTCAACATATGGATATATATGTGAAATATTAACTGTATCATTCCATAGCCTAAAAGTATATTCATAGGTAAAGGCATTCCCTCCTTCCACACTTACATTTCGATCCTCTTCTATACTCAGATAATACTGATACAAATTCCCGTCATTGCCGGATATTCCCTGGGTGATTATTTTAAAATAATACCCATTAAATTCATCTGAAAACTCCCCATCACGAGGATCAAAAGGGCCAAAAGTGTACCACTTTCCATCGTACTCAGGATCAATGCCAAAAACCCTTGAATCCAGCAGGTTTCCACTTCTGTAATTCCCAATAGGTTGTGTTCCCTGAGCGTCCTTATCGGACCAGCAACCAACGCCACCATAGATTGAAAATTCCGTTTGGGTATCAAAACCAAAATTTATTTCATCAACCTTACCCCCACAATCCGGGTCAAAAACCCTAATGTAAACAGGATCAGAATAATCCTCAGGAATCAGAAAGAAAAATACCTGGCAAAAATCATCATCTCCCCAGTAAGTTTCGGCCTCGTTTCCAAATGTAACAAGGTATGGAATATTCTCAACCTCAGCAGGTACCTGCTGGGCCGAAATTAGCCTTGAGGAAAGACCAATGAACAGAAACAATATTATAAACTTATAAATCCTCATATTTTAATTCTCTTCCATTTGTTCAACAATAACAAGGCTAACAGAGCTACAGTATTCCTTAATTTCATTTTCCTTTTTACCAATTCCTCTTATCACCAGTTTTAGCTGATAAGTACCAGGTTTATCAAATACATACACCATCTCCAATTCATTTGAGACACTATTTTCATCAATAAACCAATGATATTCTGAAGGGGTAATATCGGGCAGGTAAGATGAGGACCCATCAAAACGGATTGGCTCTCCAGCAATAGCTGTGGAGTCAATATCTACTACATCAATATATACTTGTTTTCTTGGTTTTGCCTCAACCATCAGAATTTCTTCTGAATAGAATACACCCGGTCCCAGGACATCCGTAATGGTAAGTTTAACTCTATATAAACCCGAATCGCTAAAACAATGCCTTACCCTGATTCCCTTTTCAGTAGTACCATCATCAAAGTCCCACAAATAAATTAAATTAGGTATAGAATCAACCTCCACTTTACGGTCCTTAAACCTAAAGCAGTACTTATTTTCTATCTGCTCCATACATCCAAGAAGGGATGGCATCAGGTTTGTGAACGAAAAAATATCATCATTTCCCAGCCTGTTGGTTGAAAAATAACCTGTAGCAAGTCCGGAATCAGCCACAAATGAGAAATCATCGCTGGTACTATTAACAGGTACATCAAGAGGTGTCGGCTTAGTCCATGTACTATCCTTTTCCAGTGTAAAAAATATATCCAATCCGCCCATTGAGCGATGTCCATTGGATGAAAAATACAGTCGATTGTCCTGATAAATAAAAGGATATCTTTCAGAATTACCAGTATTAATATCTGAACCCAGATTTTCCGGTGTGGACCACACACCCCTGATAAAATGGCTTCTGTATATATCAAAGCCCCCAAACCCACCGGGCATATCAGATGCAAAATAGAGTGTAGTACCATCCTCGCTTATACTGGGGTCAACAATGTTATATTCAGGCTTGTTATAAGGAAAATCTCTAATATTTATCAATACACTTGGAGTCCACATTGTATAAAAAACACCCAGTGTATTACTTTCAACAGAAAATGTATTTTCAGTTAAGAGGTTGCGTGTATAGAACAGGGTTTTTGTAAACTCACAGAAAGATGAAGAGCCCTCGTTTACTTTAGAAAACAAATCTTTAGAAAAGATTTCAGGTGTATTCCATTTTAGACTGTCCTTTTGTGATGTGAACAACAGATTAAAGGGGCGGTAACCTGTTTTGGTTTTATAATCTTTCGGGAAATTCTTAAACAATTTTCTGTTAGAACAAAAAACAAGGCCATCCTCCATGATCATTGGGGCATATGCAGAATAAGACCGGGAATTAAACGGAAGGCGCTGCACCTTGTATAAGCTGGTATCCTGGGAAAAAGACAGTTTTGTAATCAACAAAACCAGTCCAAACAAAATAATTATATGTTTTCGATTTTTTCTCATTAACTTTTAAAAATATCTTGGATCAGAAGCATTCACGGTAAATCCAAACTCATATCGCAATACGATCTCATGTGTACCGTTCAAAGCATTATTTATGCTCCCCATATTATAATCATAGGAATAGCCCAGCATAAACTGTTTACTAAGGTGCAATTCAATATTCCCTACCAAAACCGGGCTGGGATAATGGCCTCCCGATCTATAGGATGCACCCACCCATAAGAAGTCATTAAAGAAAATAAAATTACTGTTAATATCGTACCTGATAGACTCATAGCCCATATTATAAACCAAAAGAAAAGAAGGCCTCCATTTAAATACTTTAGATTTACCTATAATGATACCTGCTGTAAGCGTATATGAATACAATTCTGGTGAAACAGTGGGTGCATATTTATACGAAACTGTATCCAACCTATAATTCATCATATTTGGAATAGAAAAGCCTATAAAATATTTTGGGTTATAGAAATATGCACCAAAGCCAAAATCAGGTTGAATATAATTCTCATCCACCGCTGAAAAAACCGGGTCAGTCGGATCATCCAGACCATCCATTAATTTGGCCAGGTCCTCTTTAATAAAAGAAACTGCGCCCTTTAAACCCAATGAAAGTTTTCCATTACCTACATTGAACCTGTAAGCATAATCAAAATGCACCTGGGTATTACTTGTTACTCCATAACTCTGATTCATAATAAATAAACCAAGGGCCACTTTTTCATTCTTCATTGGTGTGTGGGCACTAAAAGTATAATTCACAGGGCTACCATCAACACCCGTCCATTTTTTCTGATAAAGGGTGGTAAGGGTAAAGACCTCCCTACTGCCGGCATAAGCAGGGTTAAGAGCAAGACCATTCACCCAATACTGGCTGAAGAAAACGTCCTTTTCCTGCCCAAACCCGTTAAGAGAAGTTAAAGCCAATATAAAAAGCCCTATGATTCCAAATTTTCTCACTTCATCAGTTTCCTTTAATTACAACATATCCAGTATAATTCCGGGGAGATTCCCCCAAAACCTTAATTACATAATAATAAGTATCATCCGGAAGTGGATTCCCGTTCATATTTGTTCCATCCCATCCATTCGGAAAGTTGCCATCCCTCATAAAATTCTCCGTTTTAAATACAACTACCCCACTCCTGGTAAATATTATTAATTCATTATCGACATTCCCTATATTTTTAATCTTAAAATAATCATTTTGTCCAATACTTGATCTGGGAGAAATCCCTTTAGGGATAGCAAGACCTTCCAGTACTGTAACTATAATCTTATCCTCTTCCAAAGGACAAGCACCATTACTTATCTTCAACTTTATCTCATTTTTACCCCAATCCAACTGAGAGGCAGTAGTAAATTCACCATTTGGAGATGAGAATACCGTTCCCGGAGTAGAGGAAACCCATAAAATTTTACCAACTAAACTCCCGGGAATAACCGCATTCAAATCAATTTCTGTGGCAAAAGCTGCAAGGGTAGTGTCCCTGCCTGGATTAATAACCGCTTTTGAAGGCGGATCCCAAAAAGTCATAGTAGTTTCATCTGTATCATCTATGCAAACTCCGTTAGAGCTGGTCCAGGTTAGCTGATAAGCTCCAGGGCCTGCTAATGAAGTAATTTCAGAATGAGGATCAGCAGGGTTTGTAAAACTGACCTCAGCCGGACCAGACCAAATGCCTTTACCAAAAGCAAGGACGGCCACGGTGTTTGAAATACTTCCGCAAACTTCTTTGTCAGCCCCGGCATTTGCCTCAGGAGCTTGTAAAGCAATAACACGCCCATCCCCTAAAACTATATTTTGTACGGGACAACCCCATTTGTCCGTTACCGAAGCAATAGAATAATTTACTGTACCAAATGCATCGTTCCCACTGAAAGAATTATAGTTTACATCAACATCTGCAAAATAGGGTGAAGCAATTACAGTAAATTCCTGAGTTGGCTCCCCCTGGTCATTATCAAGGGTAACCGACCATGGTGAGCCTGCGGGTGTAGTCAAGGAAAGCATTACCTGCCCCACACCACCGTTACAAACTGTATCCGGTCCGGCTGCCAAATCAGAAATATCAGCCGAATAGGTAGGATGTATATCTATAAGTACTGGCGCTGAAGAAATATCATTACAGGCATTTGAATTAACCTTTCGCTTATAGTAAGTTGGAATAGTCAGTACCGGCGGGCTATAGTCAGGGTTAGTTTCTCCCAAGATTACATTATAAGTAACATCATCGGTACTTTGCAGCCACTCATAGGTAAAAGATCCATCTCCACCTGACGGCAGGCTACCTTTCAATTCAGCAGGAGCCGTATTAATACATATACTGGTATCCTTTGTGATCGTATTGCCTGCTATTGAGGGATAGATGTTAATCAGCACTGCGTCAGAGGTATCCTTACAAGCACTGGAAATGATTTCCCTCAGGTAATATTTAAACCTGGTTACAGCTGTACCATTTACCAGAACCGGAGGCTGCATAGTCTCATTCGATTCAGCTGGCATAACCGAGTAGCTGATACCATCATCACTTTGATACCAAACATAAGCATAAGTTCCTGATCCTCCCACAACGGGAATAACAGAGCTAAGTGGTGAAGGTAGGTCACCATTACAAATCTCCTGGTCTTTTTCGATAATATTTGAGATGGAAGGTAAATAAGTTAAAGAAGCAAGGGAACTGGTATCCGGGCAGCCGATCCCTGAGCTTACAATTCTACGATATAATACACTTGTAATACTTCCCACCGACCTCATTTCAGGGGAATAAGATGAACCCGTTTCCAGGGGAATCAGCCCCCAGGAAAGACCATTGTCTTCACTTTTCTCCCATACATATGCATAAGGCCCATTCCCCCCGGAAGGAACTACCGGGACAGAAAAAATAGTACCCGGCAAAACTCCGGAACACACAGAATTTACATAATTTGAGAGATTATTATTCTCTATTTTTGGCTGAACATACATGATCAATGCTTTAGACCTATCTACAACAGCCGGAATACTAATGTCCCTTACAATTCTTCTATAATAAGTCGTTGTAAGCAAAGGATTCAAAGGGGTATAATTTTTCTGGGTTTCTCCTGGAAGGTTAGCCCAAGCTGAATTATCAGGACTTGATTGCCATTGAAATGTATAAGGAGGCGTGCCCCCCATAGGAGTAGTTCCCACCATAGCTGAAGGAATGTCGCCTTCACAAATAGAATCAGTAGCCTGACCGGTAAAAGCCGAAAATACAGAATTAAAAAGAAAACCTGTAAGCGGAAGCTGTAGTCCCTGTTTTGCCATACCCGGAGAACCATCAGCACCAAACTGACTAAAATTACAATCAACAGATGATAGTTTGGCTCCTCCTAATCCATTTATCATTACTGTATCAACCAATCCAACCGGCAATGGGTCAGAAAACCAAAATAATCCACCACCACCACCACCACCTGAACCTGTGCAAACAGGTCCATTTGTAGTGCCACCATCACCACCTTTTCCCTCTATATGTATGTTATTTTTATAACTTCTGACTGCCAGCAATAGCGACCCCCCAGCACCACCACCGGCTCCACTGGCAGTAGCCAAATTAGTCACTGACTCTCCATTAGATCTGATATTAAAGCCATTACCAACAAGGGTGTCAGCTAATATAATAACAATACCACCGCCGTTTCCACCTTTTGTTGCTACTAAGCCACCAGTCTGAGTACCTGAGCCTCCGCCCCCACCCATAAAAATCCGGTTACCGGTTTCCCATACAGGTTTTG
>JAOZKQ010000089.1 GCA_029935275.1 Bacteroidales bacterium
TGGAGGGGGAATGCCCCAGGATGTTTCCACAGAAAATATTAAAGCATTTATTCAGGCAGTCCAAAAATCCGGAGAAAGAATACCAAACTAAAAAATATCAATTTGCACCACGTTTAGTTTCAATAGCAATTACCCCATTTGCAGCATTAGAACCATAAATTGCTGCCTTGCTTCCTTTCAATAATGTTAAGCTTTTTACATCATCGGTTGGAATAAAAGATAAAGATTGAAAGTCAACAGGAGCCCCATCTACAAGAATTAAAGCCCCATTATTCCCTTCTATCGATCTGGTGCCCCGCATACGAAACTGCCCTACTACACCCTCACCGGGAATTTCCTCATAAACTATATCTACACCAGGGATCCTTCCCGGAATTAGTTCATAAATAGTACAATAACTTGAAAAGTCCAGATCATTATCGCTAATAGAATAAGCTTTTAATGCATCTATATTTGAAGCATTAAGATAAACGAAGGCATTTTCAAAATTATTTTCTCCTGACCTCAATTCCAAGTTAATAGCTGTAAAAGAAGTGTTACCCTTTAATTTTATTCTTTGACAATAGAAACCTTTTGCTGAAACTTTAAGTTTATCATTATTATTACAACTTACAGAAAAATTACCAATTGAATCAGAAAGTACAATTTGATTTGTACTAGCTACTTCTATTTTTACAGACATCAAAGGAATACTATCCATAGTAGTAATTATTCCGTTAATTACCCTTTCTTGCGCATTTAGCCTGATGATAAATAACAGTGCAAATACAATTAGCGATATTTTTTCTAATCCATTTTTCATATGTAAATTAAATCATTATTATTATAAAATCGTCCAAATTCCATGCCATAACTTTTATCTAAAATTGTAGTTTTTGTGGCTTAAGTCAATTCTAAATTTATATCCAATAAGACTATTTCTACTAATATACGGAATCTTAGGATTAAATTATTCCTTTTCAGTAAAATAATTTCGAATAAATAACAGCAGTTTTAGCTGAATCCTAATGATCATCACTGAAGCAGCCCCCCTCCCCTGCCCGAAGAATTCAGGCAAGTAGGTCAGGTGCATTTCAATGGATATAAATTCAGGCTTCATTTTGAAGGTATGATTTGTCTTTCCTAAAAATCCCTGTCCGATTATGGACAAGCATTGTCATAAAAACGGACAATTTGAATATTCAAGACTGCAAAACTAAAATGCAAATCATTAATTATGTGCCACTTAATTGCATTGGCATTATTTTTGCTATTTTTACTCTAACCTTAATTTTATATTTCCCATATGAAGTTTTTCCTTTATTCAATTACTTTTATGCTATTTAGCAATGCTGTGCTACAAAGCCAGGAACCTGAGAAACGTACCTACTTAACTAAGAAAATTGAAATTACAGATAAAGTTCCCTCTATTGACGGTATAATTGATGAATCTGCATGGGAAACGGTTAAATGGGAGGATAACTTCATTCAGCATGAACCATATGAAGGTGCGCAACCAAGCCAAAAAACTGAATTCAAAATTTTATACGACGATAACAATATATATGTTGCCATTAAAGCACTTGATACTTCCCCTGACAGTATTGAAACCCGATTAACACGCCGGGACGAAATGGACGGGGATGTTGTTGGTATTCAACTCGATAGCTATTTTGACAAATTAACAGCTTTCACCTTTTTAGTAAATGCAGGAGGTGTTAAAATAGATATGATGATGACCAATGATGGCGAAACTGAAGATCTTAACTGGGATCCAATCTGGTTTGTCAAAACACAAGTCATAAATGATGGATGGGTAGCTGAAATGAAAATTCCTCTCAGTCAGTTACGTTTTGATAAAGCTACTGACCTAACATGGGGCCTGCAGGTTGCCCGGTCTCTTTTCAGGAAACAGGAGCTTTCTTTCTGGCAACATATTCCAGTGAATGCTTCCGGCTTTGTTCACCTCTTTGGCGAACTAAAAGGGATTACAGGAATTAAACCTAAAAGACAAATTGAGATTGCTCCTTATGTTGTAGCCAGCCTTGATACTTATAATAAAGAAGAAGGCAATCCATTTAAAGACGGGAAAGATTATAAGTTAAACGGAGGAGTTGACGGGAAAATAGGAATTACCAATAATATGATCCTGGATTTTACAGTAAATCCGGATTACGGACAGGTAGAAGCAGACCCGTCACAAGTGAACCTGACAGCTTATGAAACTTTTTTTGAGGAGAGACGACCTTTTTTTATAGAAGGAAAAAATACACTAAATTTTTCGGTTTCGGGTTTAGATGGTGACGATATGGGAGCTGAAAACCTGTTTTATTCCAGGAGAATCGGGAGAAGGCCTCATGGTTACCCTTCCCTTAATGAAGGAGAATATGCCAATAATCCAAATTTCACAACTATTCTGGGAGCAGCTAAAATAACCGGGAAAACCAAAAATGGATTATCTTATGGAATATTAGAAAGCGTTACTGCCGAAGAAAAAGCAGAAATTAAATATAATGGAGATACCAGATTTGAAACAGTTGAACCTCTTACCAATTATTTTGTAAGCCGTGTTCAAAAAGACTTCAATAAAGGCAAGACCATTCTTGGAGGTATGCTAACCTCAACCAACCGGAATGTAAATGATACAAGCATGAATTATCTGCGTAAATCAGCCATTACCGGAGGTATTGATTTCACTACTACCTGGAAAGAAAGAAATTACTTTTTTACACTAAATACCCTGTTTAGCCAGGTAAACGGAAGCGAAGAAGCACTTTTACGCACTCAGGAATCATCAGCCAGATATTACCAACGACCAGATGCAAAACACCTGGACCTGGATTCTTCCAGAACTTCATTATTTGGACATGCAGGATCCATTTCTGTCGGGAAACAGGGAGGGGGCCACTTTAACTTCGGGGGACTGCTTACCTGGAAGTCTCCCGGATTTGAGATTAATGATATCGGGTTTGTAATGACAACAGATGAAATTGTAGAGGTTCTCTATGCTGGTTACCGCATATGGGATCCATTTAGTATTTTCAGAAGTATGAATTTCAATTTGGCCCAGTGGCATGCCTGGGATTTTGGAGGTGTTAACTTGATGACAGGAGGCAATTTTAATTTTCGCACCCAATTCAAAAATTATTACCAATTCGGAACTGGCATTAATCTTTCTTCTCAAAGGCTTTCAAATTCAGCCCTACGAGGTGGTCCAATGTTTAAATTACCTGGAAGAGAAAGTACCTGGGGCTTCCTTTCATCAGATGACAGGAAAAAGCTAATATTTGAAGCTATGGGAAGCTTTAGCTGGGGAAATGAACAATCTTCAAGGTCTCAGAGATACAGCCTTGAAATTGGCTACAGGCCAATCAATACACTAAGATTTTCACTAGGACCCAGTTTCTCTCTGAGTACACAGGAATTACAATATATTTCCACTACAAGCTTTCAATCAGACGCCCGCTATTTATTTGGAACCATAAACCAAAAGATTGTAAGCCTTGACTTTCGTATTAACCTGAACCTTACTCCTAACCTTTCCTTACAATACTGGGGGCAGCCATTTGTTGCTGCAGGCGATTATTCTACATTCAAAAAAATTACTTCTCCTCAGGCAGATAGTTTTACTGACCGCTTTCATATTTTTGGCACTAATGAAATTGAGTATAACGAAGATTCAGGTAATTATCTGATTGATGAAAATCAGGATGGTAATATTGATTATGGTTTTAGTAACCCTGATTTTAATGTTAAGGAATTTCTATCAAATATGGTGCTCCGTTGGGAGTACAAGCCGGGGTCTCTATTTTATTTTGTATGGTCACAAAACAGGGAAGGATTTGAACCCGATGGTCGTTTTATTGTTAATGATGATATTCGAAATCTTTTCAGGATTTCACCACATAATGTTTTCCTGATTAAATTTTCATACCGTTTTAGTTTGTAAATACTGATTTTTACATTTAGGATAATATTCAACTTATAATATTTATGCATTTAATCATTATCACATTTGCCATTGCTCCACTAATTTTACAGTAGTGCCATAAATTTAAAATCAGAGTGTTCAATTAAAATACAGTATTATGTTTAAAAATTATTTGACTATTACATTCCGAAATCTTCTAAAACACAAATCATATACTTTCATTAATATCATTGGTCTTGCCATTGGTTTATCCAGTGCCCTTTTAATACTTCTTTATGTTCAGGATGAGCTGAGTTACGACAAATTCCATAAAAAAAGCGATCAGATCTACAGGGTTTATCTGAATGGGAAAATTGCCGGTGACGAAATGGTTGTTGGTGTTTCATGTGCCCCTTTAGGTGCAACGATGGTAAAAGATTATCCTGAAGTATTAAATTCTACACGTATCTTCACTTTTGGAGGGGATCCGGTCATCCGTCTTGAAGAAAACAGCATGGTGGTTGAAAAATACTATTATGCAGACTCAACTTTTTTCGATATTTTTTCCGTTAATTTCTTAAGGGGTGAACCTGCCAATGCCTTAAACAGGGCTAATACAGTTGTGATAACAAGTGAAATGGCTGAAATATTTTTTGGCAAAGAGGACCCACTTGGAAAATCTATAAAAGTAGGTAATGATCAAACCGACTTTGAAATTACAGGAGTAGTTGAAAAATTTCCTGAAAACTCCCACTTCCAGTTTAATATGCTGGCCTCATACATTACAATGAGAGAAGCAGCAAATAGTAATTTCTGGGTTTCCAACAACAATTACACTTATATACTTCTACAGAAAAACTTCCCTGCGGAACAACTTCAGGCAAAGATGCCTGAACTGGTTGAAAAATATGTAGGCCCCCAGCTTCAGATGTTTAGCAATACAAGTTTTGAAGATTTTCTTAAAGCAGGAAATAAATATGGGTACATTTTACAACCAATAGAGAAAATACACCTTTTTTCTGATTTGCAATATGAAATTCAACCCGGAGGAAATATTAAAACTGTATATATTTTCTCCATAATTGCATTCTTCCTGATTCTTATTGCTGTTATTAATTTCATGAACCTGGCAACAGCTAAATCTGCCGGACGGGCCAGGGAAGTAGGTATCCGTAAAGTCTCCGGATCCTTTCGCTCACAACTTATTTCACAATTTCTGATTGAATCAGTCATATTAAGTTTTATTTCCCTGCTTATTGCCCTTATACTTGTGGAGCTCTTCCTTCCGGCATTTAATAATCTTGCCGGGAAACAATTAAGTTTCCTTATGGATGGAGATTTGTCATTTCTTCCTTACATAATTGGAATAGGTATATTTGTAGGTTTACTTGCAGGAAGCTATCCATCCTTTTATCTGGCTTCATTCAAACCAGTAAAGGTCCTTAAAGGGAGCATTCAAACAGGTATGAAGGGAGGGAGAGTAAGGAGTGTATTGGTTGTATTCCAGTTTACCATTGCTATATTCCTGATAATTAGCACTATATCAGTTTATAATCAAATGAAATATGTTCAAAATAAAGATCTTGGTTACGACAAGGGCAATTTATTAATAATTGAAAGAGCATATGCCTTACAAGACCAGAGAACTGCCTTTAAAGACGAGCTCTCACAGAACCCTTCAATTGATATGATCAGTCAAACCAATAATCTGCCCTCATTCCTTCATGGTAACACAGCCTTCAGACCTGAAGGTTCCAGTCCTGATGAAATCAGGGCAACAAATATATATTATACCGATGAAAACTTTCAAGCCACTTTAGGCATAAACCTGGTTGAAGGAAGATGGTTCTCAAAAGAAATGGGAGGAGATTCACTTGCTGTTGTATTAAATAAAGCCGCTGTAAAAGCATATGGATATGAAGATCCAATTGGAAAGAAAATTTTACAGATTGGAGCAAGCAGAGATACTTCTGACCTGGCAATGAAAATCATTGGAGTGGTGGAAGATTTCCATTATGAATCACTTCACCAAACCATTCAGCCTCTTATAATAGGGTTTAACCGAAACAGGTTTGCCAGTTATTTTGCAGTCCGGATTCACCCGGATAATTATCAGAAAGCAATAAGCTTCATTGAGGAAAAATGGAATGCCATAGTTACTGACCAACCAATTGAATACACCTTTCTGGAAGATGCCCTTAAAACAAATTATAAGGATGACCAAAACGAAGGTGTCATTTTTGCGATTTTTGCAATTCTTGCCATTTTCATCTCTTCATTAGGCTTATTTGGTCTTGCTTCTTTCACTACCGAACAAAGAACCAAGGAGATTGGTATAAGAAAAGTTATGGGTTCATCTATTGGTCAGGTTATAGGCCTGCTGACAAAAGAGATCAATTTGCTACTGATTATCTCTTCAATAATTTCCTGGCCTTTAGCCTGGTATTTTATGAAGAACTGGTTGCAAAATTTTGCTTTTAAAACAAACCTGGGATTAACCATTTTTATAATTGCATCAATTATTGCTTTTATAATTGCACTGCTTACTACAGGTTTTCAGGCATATAAAGCAGCACTGGCAAACCCGGCAAATTCACTCAAATATGAATAAAGGGACCTCTAATCCCTATTCTTAGGCTCATAATTTTATAATGTGTCGCCATGGAGATAAAAATTGTGTTTTGAGCCACATCTTTATTGTATGATGTAAAATACTCATCTTAAATTACTAAAAGCTATTATCATAACCTGCAAGACCTGAGATTCAGGTAGATTAAAACCCCTTTTACTCCGTGCTTTAGCACGGTGAATATCGTTTCTGTAATTAACAAGGCTTTAGCCAATTTCCCAATATTGACAACCAGCTTGTACCATTTTATTAATTTCATAATGTACTGACCCTGTTTCCTTTGCATATTACTTTAAAATTATCTTAAATTTATTATTACTTTTGCGGGCTTTTTTATAATAAAGTCAAAAAATAAATTTTTCAGATGATTACAGTTGCAGATTTAAAAATTCAATTTGGTAAAAGAGTTTTGTTCCAGAACGTAAATATGAAATTTACAGCAGGAAATTGCTATGGGGTAATAGGAGCAAACGGTGCCGGTAAATCAACTTTGTTAAAAGCAATTTCAGGAGAGATAGGGATTACTTCCGGGCATATTAGTCTGGGGCCCGGAGAAAGACTTTCTGTTTTAAGTCAGGACCATTTTGCCTTTGATGACTACACAGTCCTTAATACTGTTCTTAAAGGACATTCTCAAATGTGGGATATCATGCAGGAAAAGGACGCTTTATATGCTAAACCTGACTTTTCTGATGAAGATGGTATGAAAGTAGCCGTTTTGGAAGATACTTTTGCAGAAATGGGAGGCTGGAATGCGGAAAGCGATGCAGCAACTTTACTGGGAGAATTAGGGATTAAGGAAGAATTTCATTATACTTTAATGAGGGATATGAGTGCTAAGCAAAAAGTCAGAGTTTTGTTAGCTCAGGCCCTTTTTGGCAACCCGGATAATTTATTACTTGACGAACCAACAAACGATCTTGATCTCGAAACTGTTATGTGGTTAGAAAATTATCTGTCTAACTACGAAAATACTGTTTTAGTTGTATCTCACGACAGGCATTTTCTTGATACAATAAGTACACATACTGTGGATATTGATTTTGGGAAGATACAGTTATTCGCAGGGAATTATAGTTTTTGGTATCAAAGTAGTCAGCTGGCGCTAAGACAACAACAAAAACACAACAAAAAAGCCGAGGAAAAACGAAAGGAATTATTGGAATTTATTTCACGATTTAGTGCAAATGTTGCCAAGTCAAAACAAACTACAAGTCGTAAAAAAATGATTGAAAAGCTTAATATTGAAGATATTAAGCCCTCAACCAGAAAGTACCCTGGAATAATTTTTAGTCCTGAACGCGCAGCTGGTGATAAAATTCTTGAAATTAGTGGCTTAAGTGCAAGTATTGATGGCAAAGTATTATTCAGGGATGTCGATTTTTATACAAACAAAGGCGATAAGACAATTTTTTTATCAAGAGATACCCGGGCAATGACCACTTTTTTTGAGATCATTAACGGGAAGCAAAAAGCAGATACCGGTACATATCAATGGGGGCAGACCATTACTTCTGCTTATTTACCCTTAGACAATTCGAAATTTTTTAGAAGCGAATTAAGCTTATTTGATTGGCTATGCCAGTTTTCCACCGATACTTCAG
>JAOZKQ010000090.1 GCA_029935275.1 Bacteroidales bacterium
AAAGGCAGTATTCAACTAATAAGCCTGAATGGAAGTTAGCAGATAATAAGATAGAGTATAAGATAGAATTGTTGTGTAGCGTGTTGACATACAGGGATTAGACTTGTAATTAGCATTAGAAGTCAAGATAGAAATTAAGATAGAAAAGATGCTCATGACATTCTCAAAGACATAGTGTCCATGATATTATTAAAGTAGATAAGGAAAGAGATATTAGTACAGTTATTATTACAGTATATAATGGAGCATAAAGGTAATATAAAGATATTGGCGTTTTACAAGACTGCATTCTTGTGCTCTCAAAAGTGCCCGGCAGACATTGTACTCAAAAGTTATGATTGGGCAAAAGAACAAAGGGCAAATGGGACTTGTATTGTTTGTGGCAATCACTCACAAATAGAAAAAGATGTTTTTGAAATTTTACTAAAAGGAAAACAACCATTAATACTTGTTCTTGCCAGAGGAATGAAAACAAGATGGGAACCTGAAATTGAAAAAGCAGTAAACGCAGAAAGATTGTTAATAATAAGTCCATTTAAAACAGAAATTAAACGAGTGACCAGAAAAACTGCGAAGGTGAGAAATGAGAAGATAGTTGATATTAGTAACAAAATAGTCGTTGGTTACAAAACAGAAAACGGTCAGTTGGACAAACTTTTAAATGGAAAGAAAAAAAATTATTCAAGCAGTAAATTGCAACCACGGATATCGCTGTTGTCAAATCTGCCCAGCACTTCAAATTGATTTTGTCCGGTAATTTTACCCAGGTCCTGCGTTTCAATAAATGAACAGGAATTTAGGTTTGCCAGGTCTATTACATTTATTCCTCCGGATTTTCCTTTTTCCAAAACCCTGAAAGGATCATAAGGGTCACGTATCAGAATCTTCATCCATGGAGGTGTCCGGAATATTCCCTTTCCTTTTGAGTAAGCCTGGGACAGGAGTTCAGTCATGCCATATTCTGAATGAATGGTTTGGACATTTAATTTTTCACATAAGATATAATGAAGTTCTTTCCGGATCATTTCCTTTTTTCTTCCCTTCATCCCTCCCGTTTCCATGATGATGACCTTATGAAGGTCTAAAGCTGCTTTTTCAGCCAGATCAAGTAAAGCAAAGCTAACACCTAAAAGAATGATTTTCCGGTCATCTTTCTGTATCAGGTATTTTAATTTTTTTGTAAGATTATCAAAATCATTCAGGTAAAACCCACTATGCTCATTTCGGGTTTCCTCAATTAGTTTTTTGCTCATGTAAATTAAGGAAGAGCCTTCCCTTTCAAGGTAAGATGGAAGTAATGCAAGCAGATAATAATCGGAGGGATTACCATAAAAATGACGAAAACCATTTAAGAAACTTTTTTCATAGATATCCATATCAGTTATCATATGCTTGCTGGTATCTTCTCCGCTAGTACCACTGCTGGTAAAAATAATTTGAGGTTTTTCAGGACCGCTGATTATTGGGTGCGATTTAAAAAACTGAATTGGAAGAAATGGAATTTTTTCTATATCTTTTATTTTCTCCGGGTGAACATTAAGGTGTTGCAGATATTCTTTATAAACCGGATTATTTATTGCCTGAAATTGAAATATTTTCAGAGCGTAAGAGAGGAAAACACCTTCATCCTCAATTTCAAAAATCTTTTCTCCGGAAAAGGAATTCATTAAGCCTGAATATAAATAATTAAAAAATGCAATTTTATTTTAAGGAAAGATGGTAGAACCATCCGGTTGATAAGCCCATTTGAAAGTAATTTCAGCAAAAGGCTCCAGGTTTTTGACAGATGTATTTACTTTTAAAATAAGCAACTTTGCATATTTGTTGTTCCTGGTTTTGAATATCCAAACCTGGTTTTCCAGTACCGGCTTTGCAAATGGGATATAGGAGTTAATTTCTACTTTTTTATAATTATTAAAAAAATCCAGGGCATCGCCTGATGTCTGGAATGTTCCTGCCAGTGCAAATGATTCGAATGGATTTTCAGTATCAAGATACGCGCTTATTTCATTGTTCTGAGAATCAGGTAAAACAAAAATATCAGGTATGCTTGTTGAGCTTGCCGGATTGTATAAAATGACACTACCTGATTCAAATGAAAATCCTTGTATCGAATAAGTCTGGCCACTAAGGATCAGCTCCGAATTCAGGCTGTTTTCTCCAGAGGTTTTATCATTATTGTTTTTGTCGCAGCTACTTTGAATAATAGCAGCAAATATTATTATGTAAATGATTTTTTTCATGTCAAATATGTTTCAAATTATTATCTGCTGAGGCAAAGCTTGTAAAAAGTAAGCTTCTTTTAAATGAGTGCCGTCTATGCAGAGCCTGTCAATAAATACCTTGTAAGTATTGTCAGCATAATAAAAAGGTATGCAAATATTATACCAGAATCAGTGGGCTTTCTGGCCTGACAATCAGCCTGGCCCTTTCCGCAGGCAAATAGGTTAAAGATTCTAATTTATTGGAGCTTAGCTTATACAGTTATTCTCTAATAGCTTTAATACCCGGAAGCTCTTTTCCTTCCATATATTCAAGCATAGCTCCCCCACCGGTTGAAACATAGCTAACCTTGTCTTTTAACTGATATTTATTTATTGCTGCTACAGAATCTCCTCCACCAATGAGACTAAAAGCACCTTTGGAAGTAGCTTCTGCAATTGCTTCTGCAATGCTTTTAGTGCCTGTCTGAAAAGAACTCATTTCAAAAACACCCATGGGCCCGTTCCAGAGAATTGTTTTGGAATTTTGGATTATTTCTTTCAAATCTACTATTGTTTTTGGTCCAATATCAAGACCCATCCATCCATCTGGTATAGTATCCGTTGATGTGATCTGAGTATTTGCATCATTATCAAATTTGTCAGCAATAATATTATCGACAGGGATGATAAGATTTACATCTTTTTCTTTGGCTTTTTTTATCAAATCCAGTGCCAGTTGAAGCTTATCTTCCTCAACAATGGAATTTCCTGTTTCACCACCCTGAGCTTTAATAAAAGTATAGGTCATTCCTCCGCCTATAATCAGGTTATCTACTTTTTCAAGCAGGTTTTCAATAAGCAGGATTTTATCAGATACTTTCGCACCTCCCATAATAGCGGTAAAAGGCCTTTCAGGATTGTGAATCACCTTATCCATACTTGTTAACTCTTTTTCTATCAGGTATCCGAATGCTTTTTCTTCCGGGAAGAATTTAGCCACAATTGTAGTTGATGCATGTGCCCTGTGAGCTGTACCAAATGCATCATTAATATATATATCACCCAGTTTTGCAAGTTCGCTGGCAAATTTTTCATCTCCTTCTTTTTCTTCCTTATGAAACCGAAGGTTTTCAAGTAAAAGAACTTCTCCTGGTTTCAGGTTTTTAGCTATTTGTAAAGTTTTTTCTCCAATGCAATCATCAGCAAATTTTACTTTTTCCCCAACCAGTTCTGACAAATGTGGTACAATATGCTTTAATGAGAATTTCAGGTCATAAGCATCTTTGGGCCTTCCGAGATGTGACATCAAAATAGCAGATCCTCCGGAACTAATCACTTTTTGAATGCTTGGAAGAGCAGCCCGGATACGGGTATCATCAGTAATTTCAAATTTATCATTTAAAGGGACATTAAAGTCCACTCTGATCAGGACTTTTTTACCTGAAAAGTTAAAATCATCAATAGTTTTCATGAGTATATTTTTTAGTATTTAAAACTTTTACTGTTACAATTCTACAAATTTACAAAGAAATACTTGGAATAACAGATGCTCTATAATTTCTTTTTATAATTAGGTTAGGAAGATTTTTAATTACCTTTGCTTTTAATAAAACAGTAGTATGTATTTTAAAGATGTTATTGGGCAGAAAGAAATAAAAAGTAAGCTCATACAAACTGTGAGGGAAGAACGAATTAGCCACGGTATGATGTTCGCCGGAGAGGAAGGCTTTGGAGGCCTTGCATTAAGCCTGGCCTATGCACAATATATATTGTGTGAGAATAAGCAGGAAAATGATTCATGTGGAGAATGTCCTCAATGCCAGAAAGCCGCTAAATTGATCCATCCTGACCTGCATTTTGTTTTTCCGGTTACTACTACAAAATCAAAAACCAAGCCTGTTAGTGATGATTTTATTACAGAATGGCGCGAAGCCGTTTTGGATAATCCTTATATGAGTCCGGCAAAATGGTATAAATGGTTGGGGGTTGAGAACAAGCAAGGGATGATATACAGCCATGAAAGTAACAATATTATTAAAAAGCTTAACCTGAAAACATTTGAGGGGGAATACAAAATAATGATTATCTGGCAACCTGAGCGAATGAACCCCTCCAGCGCAAATAAATTATTGAAGATCTTAGAAGAACCGCCCCAAAAAACTTTATTTATATTGATTTCCTTACTCCCCGGACAAATTCTTCCAACATTGATATCGAGAGTTCAGATGATGAAAATTCCACCCATTGATGAGGAGAGCCTTTATCATAAACTTGAGAGTGAATTTGACAGACCGGCATCTGAACTTCGATATATTTCAAATATTTCAGGAGGAAGTTATTCCAGGGCTTTGGAGTTTCTATATTCTTCGGAAGACCGGAATGCAAATTTTGAAGAGTTTAAATCATGGATGCGTTTGTGTTTCAAAAAAGATGTATTGGCCATTTTGGATTGGGTGGACAGGATGGCTAAAATAGGAAGGGAAAAAGAGAAGACATTCCTTATTTATTCGCTGGAACTGCTGCGGGCAAATTTTCTTTTAAACCAAATTCCGGAACATAAAAGTGTAATGGTAAAGCTTGCTGAGGAGGAGAATGATTTTTCAACTAAGTTCTCGGCTTTTATTACGGAAAAGAATATTTTTATCTTGGTGGAGGAAATTGAAAAGGCAATCAATGACATCGGATCAAATGCTTATGCAAAGATAATATTCCTGGATCTTTCCATTAAAGTAATGAGATTACTCAAACAATAGTAGCTGGTATTGAAATGCTAAGGAAAGATATATTCAAGGCTTTATCTTATTTTCCTTGCTTTATAATATGCTAAATTTATGAGTTTTCCGGTTAATTCTATACAGGAGTGTGAAGAAGTTAGATAAATTCAGTATTTTTGTTTTTTCTTTTTCAATATATGATCACCAGAGTTCTGATTACAAGAATTCCGGTTTATTAAAGTTTGATTATGAACGATCAGGTAAATGGTCCTGGTAATGGGGCCTATAAAATAAAATATAACCATTCTTCCTTATTAATTGACACGAACTTTAAACTTCCTACATTTGACTGGCTGCATAATTTACCTAAAGGTCAGATGCACAGCAACCTGGTAGAAGTTCGGTTTAAAAATACACGTAAAGGGTTTTATCAGAATGTAAATGATCTTCGCCTTAATAAAGGTGATACAGTTGCAGTTGAAGCATCTCCTGGCCATGATATTGGGGTAGTATCTATTATCGGTGAATTGACATTAGAGCAAATCCGGAAGTATAAAATAGATCCGGCAAAAACAGAATTTAAGAAAGTTTACAGAAAAGCAAAACCGGTAGATATTGAAAAGTGGACCGATGCCAAGAGCATGGAGCATATTACTATGATTAAAGCCAGAAAAATAGCTTCTGATCTTAATCTGAAAATGAAAATTGGAGATGTTGAATACCAGGGGGATAAAACCAAAGCTATTTTCTATTATATTGCCGAGGAAAGAGTCGATTTCCGCGAACTGATCAGGGTCCTTGCAGATACTTTCCGGATACGGGTAGAAATGAGACAGATTGGAGCCAGGCAGGAAGCCGGTAGAATTGGAGGTATTGGGTCTTGTGGCAGGGAGTTATGTTGCTCAACATGGATGACAAACTTTGTTTCGGTTTCAACCAGTGCTGCCCGTTATCAGGATTTGTCACTTAATCCTCAGAAACTGGCTGGCCAGTGTGGAAAGCTTAAATGTTGCCTTAATTATGAACTGGACTGCTATCTGGATGCTCAAAAAGATTTTCCTGATCCGAATAAGCCCCTTGAAATTATGAATGGAACGGCTTACCATCAAAAAACGGACATCTTTAAACGGATAATGTGGTATTCCTTTGATGCCAGTACAGCTGTTAATACTTTTCCGGTACCGGTAATGAGAGTAAAAGAAATTCTGGAAATGAACAGGGAAGGGGTGAAGCCGGAGAACCTTGTTGATGAAGTTAAACAAGATGAAAGGCAGGAAAACTTAAATTACGACATGGGTTTAGAGAGCTTAACAAGGTTTGATAAAAAGGAGAACAGAAATAAGAAAAAACATTTTCATAAAAAGAGGCAAAGAAACAATCATGGTAATCAAAAGAAAAAATAAAATCATGAAAATGAAAATTGTTTCCGGTTTGCTCGCTTTGGGAATTATATTCTTGCTTTTTAGTTCATGTGATGAAAATCGAATTTTTGAAGCGAATGTTGAAATCCCTGATCAAATCTGGAATAAGGATAAGGCGGTAGTTTTTTCACCTTCTATAAATGATACACTTAGCATTCAGAATGTATTCGTGAATGTACGAAATTCAAGTAGTTATCCTTATAATAATCTTTTTTTATTTATCACCACTACTTCTCCCTCAGGGCAATGGATAAGCGATACGCTTGAGCTACCATTGGCTGATGATAGAGGAAAATGGCTGGGCAGTGGTTTAGGTGATATATTTTTTAGCCGTAAAGTTTTCAAGCAAAAAATACGGTTTCCTATGGAGGGGACCTATACTTTCGAAATTCGACAGGGAATGAGGTCAGAAGATTTGAAAGGGATAAGGGATATTGGTCTTCGAATTGAAAAATCAGAATAATTTTTTTAAAATTTATTGCGAATTGGGAAAAGGTAAGCTTCGTAAGTGGGCTGAGATGAAATCATTTCAGAATGTTGTTGAGCCTGAATTAAAAAAGGTTTTAGGAAAGGATTTTGAATTAAAAGGGAAATGGGCCAAGTTATTTTTTAAAAATCAAAAACCTGTTTCTCTGGAGTTAGGGTGTGGTAAAGGAGAATATTCACTGGGACTCGCAGACTTTTACCCTGATCGCAATTTTTTAGGGCTTGATATTAAAGGCTCAAGGATTTGGAGAGGTGCAAAGACGGCAATAGATAATGATTTGACCAATGTTGGCTTTTTGCGGACAGGTATTGAATTGATTTCCTCCTTTTTTGCCAGGGATGAAATTGATGAGATTTGGATTACCTTCCCTGATCCTCAGCTAAAAAAGGGAAGAAGTAGTAAACGCCTTACTTCATCAGGATTTCTTAATTCTTATCGTGCTTTTTTAAAACCGGGAGGTCTTGTTCATCTTAAAACCGATAGTCAGGAATTATTTGAATATACCAAAGCCTTGCTGAAAGAGAATAATATGGAAATTATCTGGGCAACGAACGATCTTTATAAAGAGGCTTTGCCAGAAAAAATCCTTTCTTTAAAAACATATTATGAGATGAAATTCCTTGAAGAAGCTAAGAAAATAACTTATCTGAGTTTTAAACTTCCAGTGAATAAAGAAATTATTGAACCAGAAGTAAAGAATGAAGGATAGTTTTTTTGAAAAAGTATATGATGTAACCAAACTTATTCCTTACGGAAGGGTTACAAGCTACGGAGCCATTGCAAAATACCTGGGTACTGGCAGATCTGCAAGGGTAGTTGGCTGGGCTTTAAATAATAGTTTTTCTTCCGGTGAGTTTATTCCGGCACATCGGGTACTAAACCGCTTAGGTATCCTTACAGGTAAACATCATTTTGGTACGGGAAGCACTATGGCACAGTTGTTAGAAAATGAGGGAGTTCAATTGGATGGTGATCGTGTTGTAGCTTTTGAGAAATTATTTTGGGATCCTTCCAGGGAATTATCATGAATATTAACAATTTGCAATATTTCCCGATTTTTAGGATTATTTTGTGTGTGTCCATAATGTCAGGAGTTTGAACTAGAAAGTTCAAATTCAAGCCTGCCTGCCGGCAAAGGCAGGGCGTGCGATAAATCTAACCCGCAGTCCGTCAGCCGACGGATGAGGTTTTAGATTTTGAGCAACAACGCAGAAGTTGGACTTTATAGACAAACTCTATTTAGTGTCCGTCCATAAAGTCGATAGTTTTAATTAATAGGGACAACACA
>JAOZKQ010000479.1 GCA_029935275.1 Bacteroidales bacterium
TTGGGGCGCAAGTCCCAAGACTATAGCGTTTGATATATGCTATAAATCAGATAGAAATTGTATCTTATGAATTTTTCCGGGCAATATTGATTTGAAATCATATATAATGAAATCTATGACACGAATACTTATTATTATTTTCTTAATTGTTACTACAAATATTCAGGCACAGACTAAAGAGCTTAAACTTTCCTCTGATGTATGGCCCCCGTTTACAAATGTTGAGGAAGAGAAGTCGGTTGCCATGGATATTGTGAAGCAGGCTCTTGCAAGAATAGACATCAATGTCAATTATTCGATAGTAAATTTTGATGAAGTTCTTGCCGGTATTGGCAATGGCACCTATGATGGAAGTGCAGCTTTATGGCATACCATGGAACGGGAAAAGAGCCTTTTATTTTCAAAAACCTATTTGCAAAATCAACTAATACTGGTTGGAAGAAAAGGCAATGATGTTTCTGCAACATCATTTTCAGGACTTAAAAACAAACACATTGGAATTGTTGAAGACTATGCATATGGCGATTCTCTTATGATACAGGAGGATATTCAAATTATGTATGGCAAAAGCGATCAGCAGAATGTAGAAAGATTGTTATCTAAAAAGGTAGATTATATTCTTGTGGATGCACTGCTACTTCAGTATTTATTTAAATACCAGATGAATGATGTAAGTGAGTTTCTTGAAATAGGCAAATCTCCTTTGCTTACAAAATCGCTTCACTTTGCAATCAGGAAAGAAATACCTGATGCCGAAAACATAATTTCTATGTTTAACGACGAGATAGGGAAGATGATTTCGGATGGAACATATCACGAAATCCTTGAATTAAACTGGATTCGGGCCGATATAGACGGGGATGGCAAATTTGAATTGGTGCTTAAAGGCGAAAAGGCAGGGGTGGAGGCACCTGACCACACATATGATGTTTTTTATTCCAACCAGAATGAAAGTACAAATAGATTTTACATTAACGGAAAAGTTTACAATAGTTGGGATGAAGTACCTAATGAATCAAAAATTATTATTCCTAAAATAGAGGCTCAGCCCAACCCTGATTATATAGGAATTAAATTTTAGAGTACTAATGTTTCGCAGATAATTCTATATGAATTAAGAATTTGATTTTAAATGTGTTAATCTTAGTGATCCTTTGTGAAGTACTTTGAGGCCTTCGTGGTAAAAAGGAAATTTGTTATTAACCACAAAGGTACACGAAGAAAAATATCAGAAGGCAGGATCGATAAATGGCTGATATGTAGGCGAATATGGAAAGTAGACATGTGTTAACATATTAGATGTCAGAATTTCATACTGTTAAGAAATTCAATCGCACAACGCGTTTAATAGAATAAATATTTAATAAAAAATACAATTGTGAAAACTTGGTTACTTTTTACCTTGCTCTGTACTTTAACAATTGCAACTGTTTATTCGCAAAGGGATTTTTCTGACTCCGATATCACTAAAATAGTTTTGCTTGGCACAGGCAATCCAAATCCATCACCGTCTCAATCAGGTTGTTCGGTTGCAATAATTGTAAATGACACCCCTTACATTGTTGATTTTGGACCTGGTTTAATACGCCAGGCTGCAGCCATGTCGCCAAAATATGGAGGAAATATTAAAGGACTTGATGTAAAGAATATAAAACGGGCTTTTCTTACTCATTTACATTCAGATCATACCACAGGTTATCCGGATCTGATTCTTACCCCCTGGGTAATGGGAAGAAATGAACCTCTTGAAGTTTATGGACCGGAGGGGATTAATGATATGACCAAAAATATGTTAAAAGCCTATGCAGAAGATATTCGATATCGTTTATATGGGCATGAACCAGCTAATAACCAGGGATGGCGTGTTAATAGTCATGAATTTACAGAAGAAGGTATAATTTATAAGGATACGAATATATTAGTAGAAGCCTTCCCTGTGCCTCACGGAACCTGGCCAAATGCCTGGGGTTTTCGTTTTACTACACCGGATAAAATTATTGTACTGTCTGGCGATTCTGCACCCTCAGAAAAAATTGTTGAGTATGCTACCGGCGCTGATATTCTGATTCATGAGGTATATTACCAAAAAGCATATGACACAAAAGATGAATTTTGGAAGAATTATCATTCACGCAATCATACATCAACATATGAACTTGCTGACATTGCTACTAAAGCACAAGCTAAATTAGTAGTTTTATATCATATATTATTCTGGGGGGCAACAGATGAAGAATTAATTAACGAAATTGCAGAAAGGTATAAAGGAAAAGTAATCGTTGGAAAAGATTTAGATATATTTTAAACCATAAAAATGTCAATATTATGAATAATGTTATGAGTAGATTTACCTGGGTAAAAAAGTCTGAAAGCTATAGTACACAAAAATTCAAACTCTTGCCCGGGCTTTTATTTGCAATTTTTTACAT
>JAOZKQ010000480.1 GCA_029935275.1 Bacteroidales bacterium
GCAAGGCTTTCCAGATATCCTGTAATATCTTTTATCCTCATAAACTATAATTTTCGCAACAGATCATAATATTTCCTTTACCTCCAATAATTGCTGCTTAATTTCTTCCAGCGATTTTATAATATCAAAATTCTGCTCAGTACCCTGTTTGTTCTCTTTTAATTTCTTTTTAGCCCCTTTTAATGTCATGCCCCGCTCTTTCACCAAATGAAAGATTAAATGGAAATTATCGATATCTGCAGGAGTAAAAAGCCGATTTCCTTTTTTATTTTTTTTTGGCTTTATTATTTCAAACTCCTTCTCCCAATAACGAATAAGGGAAGTTTTTACCTGAAACAAATTGGCAACCTCGCCAATTGAATAATACAATTTTTCAACTTTCAGTTCTTTGTATGGCATAATTAGTAGCTATTATAAAAAACTTATTTACGCAATCAAATATAATTCTTCATTTATAAAGCTCGCAAGCTCAGAAAAACATGATCATGACAGTTAGTATCCAGACGAAACTTTTCCAATAAGCTCTGATTAAAGTTCTCATTGAAATAACGACCCTAATGGACACTAAATTAATAAATAATCTATAAATATATAGTAAAAAGTATTTTTTTCTTGTTTGAAGGCTACAAGATTGTATGAAATGAAAAAAGCAGTGCTATAAACACTGCTTCAATATCATATATTAAACAAAAAATAGAAACTAATCAAAAGACTGGCCACTATTTGCTGAGATTTCAATCATTCTTTGGTATTCCTCTGCAGTTAAATCATTATTATAAAAGTTTAGCGGATTAACTTTTTTACCATTCTGCTGTACTTCATAGTGTAAGTGAGGAGCAGTTGAAAGACCCGTATTCCCTACATAACCAATAACGTCACCCCGCTTAACTTTCTGGCCCCTTTTTACATTAAACCTGCTTAAATGACCATATAAGGTCCTATATCCAAAGCCGTGATCCACCACAAGTTTATTACCATAGCCCCGTCGTGATTTTTTCACCTGGATAATTTTACCATCGCCTGTAGCATAGATTTCGGTTCCTGTTGGAGCAGTAAAATCCATTCCATAATGAAACTTACGAGTTTTATAAATTGGATGTATCCTCCACCCCCATCCGGAAGCTGTTCGTTTAAGATCTTTATTGGAAATAGGCATAATAGCAGGGATGCTTGCAAGCATAACATCCTTATTCTTAGCCATTTCTATAAGATCATCATAAGATTTTGATTGTATATAAACCCTCCTTGTAAGGGCATCCAGTTCTTTAGCTGTTTCAATAACCAGATCTGAATAGTCAAAGCCATCAAGCTTAGCATATCGGTCCACACCTCCAACACCCTGAACACGTACTGAATTGGAAATAGGCTCAGCTTCAAAAATAGTACGGTAAAGATTATCATCCCTCTCCTCAAGGTCTGTAAGAACAGCCTGTACCTGATCCAGCTTCATGGTCATAATCTCAAACTGAGAAACAAGCTGATGATTTTCTCTTTTAAGTTTACGTTCCTTTGGGGTACCAAAGAATTGCGAAAAAACTAAAATATATAAAAATGCCAGTATTAAACTACCTCCAAAATAGGCTAATACCCTAAGTAGTTTATCGCTGCTATTGAATTCAATCCTGTCATATTTCAGAGATTCCGGATTAAATTTAAATTTTTCTTTTGCCATAAATAATACTAACAAATTGAATTAAAAGAAAAAATCAGGGCAAAACTAGTTGAAAAAAAGTAATTTTACAACTCATTTTGATGAATGACCCTTTTCTTATGACTAATACGCAAACCATTAAAAAATGTTCAGTAATAT
Organism: Bacteroidales bacterium; assembly: GCA_029935275.1. Lineage (GTDB taxonomy): Bacteria > Bacteroidota > Bacteroidia > Bacteroidales > VadinHA17 > JANTGF01. The sequence goes on from JAOZKQ010000480.1 coordinate 1,811, forward strand.
AATGCAAAATTCTGAGATTAGAAATAAATTCCTGGATTTTTTTAACAAAAAGGAGCACAAAATTGTTTTATCTGCCCCAATGGTAGTAAAAAATGACCCTACACTGATGTTCACTAATGCAGGTATGAACCAATTTAAAGATATTTTTCTGGGTAATACCACTCCGGAATACATTAGAGTAACAGATACTCAAAAATGTTTACGTGTTTCAGGAAAACATAATGACCTTGAAGAAGTTGGGCACGACACATATCATCATACAATGTTTGAAATGCTTGGGAACTGGTCTTTTGGCTCAAAAGAAAACTCCAATCTGGAATATTTTAAGAAAGAAGCCATTCTATGGGCTATGGAATTTCTGGTAAAGGAATTAAAAATACCTAAAGACCGGCTTTATGCAACCATTTTTGAGGGAGATACCGAGATAGGACTTCCAAAAGATACAGAGTCCATGAACTACTGGAAGAAAGAACTGGATGAAGATAAAATATTAAATGGATCAAAGAAAGATAACTTTTGGGAAATGGGAGAAACAGGCCCCTGTGGCCCATGCTCTGAGATTCATATAGATATCCGACCCGATAGCGAACGGGCTCAGACTCCGGGAGCAATGCTGG
>JAOZKQ010000481.1 GCA_029935275.1 Bacteroidales bacterium
GGGATGAGGAAGGTAACCTTGATGTAAAATCAGCTATCCGTGACTTTAGTCTGAAAGAAGATTTTCAGTATTATATCAATCCGGATAATACATTGAAATTTGGAGTCCATTTGATTCATCATACATACCTTCCCGGAGAAATCACTACGGAAGGAGGTTTCCCTGTAAATGAAGAAAAATTGGACTCTAAATATGCACTTGAAACAGCAGTATATTTTTCACAGGAATTTAAGCCTTTCTCCTGGCTGAATTTTGAATATGGATTAAGGTTTTCATATTATATGATGCTTGGTCCGGGGGAGATTTATGATATTGATTCTAATGGAGATATTCTTGATTCTACTTATTATCAAGCGGGGGAGGTGATCGTGAGGTATCCGGGACTGGAACCCAGGGCCTCGGTAAATTTCAGAATAAACCACTTGCAGTCGCTGAAACTTTCTTACAATAGAATTAATCAATACACGCATTTATTATCAAATACTAATGCTGGAAGCCCAACAGATGTATGGGTGCCAAGCAGTAATAATATTAAACCTCAGGTTGCTGATCAGGTAGCTGTAGGGTATTATAGAAATTTCCGTGATAATATGTGGGAAACTTCTTTAGAGCTGTATTATAAAAATATGGCTAATCAAATTGATTATAAAAATGGTGCAAATATAATGTTAAATGAGCTGGTTGAGACACAACTTGAGTTTGGCAGAGGCTGGTCATATGGAATGGAATTGTTAGTAAGGAAAAATACCGGAAAACTTCATGGTTGGATTGCTTATACTTTGTCCAGGTCTGAAAGACTATTTGAAAACTTAAATGAAGGTCAGATATATCCGGCAAAACAGGACAGGATACATGATTTTTCCATTGTTACTATCTATGATCTCAATAAGCGATGGTCCATTTCCGGTACCTGGGTTTATTATACTGGTAATGCAGTAACTTTCCCAAGTGGGAAGTATCAGATTGAGGGTAAAACAGTAAATATGTACACCGAGCGTAATGGTTATCGAATGCCGGCTTATAACCGGTTAGACCTTGGGGCAACCCGCACAAATAAAGTAAAGGGAAGATTTGAGTCAAGCTGGAATTTCTCTATTTATAATGTTTATGCCCGGAAAAATGCATATGCTATAAATTTTGAGCAGGATGAGAATGATCCTACCAAAACAAATGCGGTCCGCTTATCCTTATTTTCTATTATTCCATCAGTAACATTTAATTTTAAATTTTAAGATTATTTAGAAATGTATATTAGATTAATCCACATATTAAACAAACCTGTGATTTTTGCTATTATAGTAAGTTTACTGGTTTCCTGTGAAGATATTATAGATATTCCCTTGAATGATTCAGAACCCCGGCTTGTTATTGAAGGAGTTGTAACTAACCTGGAAGGACCATATACGGTAAGAATAAGTAAAAGTGTAGATTATTATGAACCTGGCGTATATCCAGTAGTTAATGATGCTCATGTTGAATTAAGTGATGGTACTGGATTTATTGAAGTGTTGGAAGGAAACGAAGAAGGCTTATACTCAAGCAGTAAAATGGCAGGACATCCGGGAAGAACATATTCATTAAAAGTAGAGCTTGATGGTAAGTCTTATATGGCTGAAAGTCAACTTAAAATACCTGTAAAGATTGATTCTTTAAAAAAAGAATATTTTCCTGCTTTTGGAGACCTTGAAAGTGGGTATTATATACATTGTCATTTTACAGATCCTTCTGAAGAAGGGAATAACTACAGGTTAATTGCCTGGAAGAACGGGGAAATGGATGAGAATCTTTATATTATGGATGATAAGTTTATTAATGGTCAGACGGTAGATTATTTTTTTTATTTTACATCTTATCAAATAGGGGATTCGGTAAAAATTGCCCTTGCATCTATTGATAGACCTGTTTATGAGTATTATACTACACTGTTTAATATTGTTGCACAGCAAGGGGGAGGGAATCCTGCTAATCCTGCTAACCCGATTTCGAATTTGAGTAATGGTGCTTTAGGGTATTTTGGTGCGCTGGCTATTGATCAGCAGGGCTCGGTTGTTAAATAGAAACTGAAACTTCGTAATGTAGTTTGGATTTTAATTTCTCAAAATTGCGCTTATATTTGCAAACGAAGGGTCTTACATTTATGAAACAGGATATTCAAAAAAAAACATTTATTTCTAAAATCCTTAATCTTATTGAAGTAGGTGGGAATGCCTTACCGCATCCGGCTACTTTATTTGCTTTATTTGCTCTCCTTGCTCTTATTCTATCTGCAATTGCTTCATGGGCAGGCTGGCAGGCTGTGCATCCGGCCACAAATGAATTAATTATCCCCTATAATTTGCTGTCAAAGGAAGGATTGCACCGGATTTTATTAGAGATGGTTTCTAATTTTACCGGTTTTGCCCCTCTGGGAATAGTTTTGGTTGCCA
>JAOZKQ010000091.1 GCA_029935275.1 Bacteroidales bacterium
GCTTTTAAAGGCAGGGGTATGGCTTTTAGTGAGGTAAGGGAGTATCAGTATGGGGACGATATCCGTAATATCGACTGGAATGTTACAGCACGTTTTAGCCATCCTTATGTGAAGATTTTTGAGGAGGAAAGGGAATTGACGGTTATGTTGCTGGTTGATGTGAGTGGTTCCAGTGTTTTCGGTACCAGAAATATGCTGAAAAAGAATTTGATAACGGAAATATCTGCCGTACTTGCTTTTTCTGCCATTCAGAACAGTGATAAAATAGGGGTTATCTTTTTTAGTGATAAGGTTGAGAAATTTATTCCCCCTAAAAAGGGAAGAAAACATATTCTATATATTATAAGGGAATTAGTAAATTTTACTCCAGATTGTAAACAGACAAATCTTTCTGAATCTTTAAGATACCTTACTAATGCAATTAAAAAAAGGTGTACTGCTTTTATACTTTCGGACTTTATTTCGGATGACTTTGAGAATGCATTAAAAATTGCAAGTAATAAGCATGATGTGGTTGCTCTTAAAATATATGATAGAGGAGAAACTAAACTGCCTCCGGTAGGATTGCTCCGATTAAAAGATGCTGAAAGTGATAAAGAGATGTGGGTGGATACACTATCTGGAAAAGTAAGAAAAGAATATGAACACTGGTGGCTGGAGCAAAATACAAAAGTAAATGAAACTTTCAAACGTAGTGGGGTTGATTTTGCTTCCATAAATACGGAAGAGGATTATGTAAAACCAATTATTAAACTTTTTAAGAAAAGATAAGGGCTGTTTGAAAAGCTTGAATAGCATATGAAAATGAAGAACTTTGTAAAATATGGTTTAAAGTTTTCAGGGATTTTTTTCCTGTTTATTTTTCAGCTTGGTCTGGGTCAGGATGTGAAAATCAGGTCAGTCCTGGAAAATGATACCATTTTAATAGGTGACCAGGTACATTATTCGCTTGAAGTGATACAACCTGTGGGGCTGGTTGTGCAACTGCCCGGGTACAAGGATACAATCATAGGAGAAATTGAGATCCTTGAATCACCATTGCCTGATACAACCAAAATAAATGATGAAACAATCCAAATACTTAAGCATTTTTTAATTACATCTTTTGAAGAAGGCTTTTATATTATTCCGGCACCAAAAATTAATTTTGAAGTTTCTGCAGGTGAAAAGGAACTGATTGGACATGATTTATATCTGCAAGTGCTTACTATGCCTGTTGATACCAGCAAAGGGATTTATGATATAAAACTTCCCTATCAGGCTCCAATTACATTTAAGGAGGTCCTGCCTTATTTGATTGGTGGAGTAGTTTTGGTTGCCATTATTATTCTTTTGTTTTATTTTATCAGGAAATGGAAGCGTAAAAAAAGGGGCTACATTCCCTTGAAGCCTAAAGAGCCACCTTATATAATTGCTTTGCGGGAATTGGATCGCCTGAAAGAAGATAAGCTTTGGCAAAAGAACAAGGTGAAGTATTATCATACCAGGTTAACCGATATATTAAGGAATTATATTGAAGGCAGGTATGAAATTAATGCAATGGAACAAACTACTTCTGAAATACTTAGTAGTTTAAAGGCTTCTTCATTTAATGATAACCGCTTGTTTTCAAAATTAAAAGAAATACTTGACCTGGCTGATATGGTGAAATTTGCAAAATTCAAACCACTGCCACAAGAGAATGAAACTAACATGCTGGATGCATATATTTTTATTAATGAAACAAAACAGCTTGAAAAACTTCAGCCTGCTGAAGCTGATGGAGTGGAAAGTTCTGATGCAGAGGATTTGAAAAAATCCGGATTAACTGATTTGAAAGCTAACATAACTAATTCAGGGGAGGGAAAGCAATGAAAGGATTGGTTTTTCAATCGCCGGACTGGCTCTACCTTCTTATTCTGCTAATACCTGCCCTGGTTTGGTATATTTTAAAAGGAAGAATATCAAAAGCCAGTTTGCAGTTTTCTTCCCTGAAGGCATTTCCAAAAGGGGCGGGGCATCTTAGGCAATACCTGAGGCATTTGATGTTTGTTTTTCGGATGATGGCTTTTTCATTGATCATTATTGCCATGGCCAGGCCTCAATCAACTACCAAATGGAAGAATGTAAAAACGGAGGGTATTGATATTATTATTGCACTTGATATTTCCAGTAGTATGCTTGCCCGGGATTTTAAACCCGACAGGCTTGAGGCATCTAAAGATGTGGCTATAGAATTTATTTCAGGCAGGCCGGATGACCGGATTGGCCTGGTTGTTTTTAGTGGTGAAAGTTTTACGCAATGTCCTTTGACCAGTGATCATGCTGTACTGATTAACATGTTCTATGATATTAAAAGTGGGATGATTGAAGATGGAACAGCAATTGGTAACGGACTGGCCACCGCTGTTAGTCGGCTAAAGGATAGCAAGGCAATAAGTAAGGTGATTATTTTGCTTACTGATGGAGTAAATAACAAAGGGGATATTGCCCCACTTACAGCAGCCGAGATTGCAAAAACATTTGGAATAAGGGCTTACACAGTAGGGGTGGGGACCCTGGGTATGGCACCATATCCTGTAAACACTGGTTTTGGAGTTCAATATAAAAATATGGAAGTCAAAATTGATGAAGAAGTACTGCGGAAAATTGCGAAAATGACAGATGGACAATACTTCAGGGCTACTAATAACCAAAAATTAAAGGAAATATACCAGCAGATAGATAAGCTGGAGAAGTCAAAGATTGATGTTAAGGAAATTAGCAAAAGGGAGGAAGAATATCTTAAATTTGTGCTCCTGGCCCTGGGACTTTTGCTTATGGAAGGCTTTTTGAGAATCACAGTGTTCCGGACTTTGCCTTAAAAGGCTTTTTGAAAAATGATTGACTATTTAGATTTTGAGCAACAACGCAGAAGTTGGACTTTATAGACAAACTCTATTTAATGAACGAAGAATAAAATATTAGAAATGTTTCGATTTGCTAACCCAGAATATCTATACCTGCTAATTCTAATACCGGTGCTGTACATAGTATGGGGTGTGGGACGGAGAATTGCTGCTAAGAGGATGAAACGTTTTGGAGATAATAATATTTTGCAGGAACTGATGCCTGATGTATCTGAATCAAGGCCATTGGTGAAATTTATGCTTTTATTGTTTGTTTATTTTTTCCTGATCATTGGAATAGCCCGGCCGCAGTTTGGAAGTAAACTTCAGCAGGTAAAAAGAAAAGGGATTGAAATGATCATTGCACTGGATGTTTCCAACTCTATGCTGGCGCAGGACATTCAGCCTAACAGACTGGAGAAAGCTAAGCAGTCAATTTCCAAACTGGTGGAAAGACTGGTAAATGACCGTATTGGCCTTATTGTATTTGCTGGTCAGGCTTACACGCAAATTCCTATAACCAGTGATTATGTCTCTGCTAAAATGTTTCTTTCTACGATTAGCCCCGGGATCGTTCCCGTTCAGGGAACAGCTATTGGTGCTGCCATTAAGCTGGCTATGAATTCATACACTTCGCAGGAAGATATGAGTAAAGTTTTAATTATTATTACAGACGGAGAAAATCATGAGGATAATGCCCTGGAAATGGCTATACAGGCTGCTGAAAAGGGTATTAAAATTTATACAATTGGTGTGGGTCTTGCTAAGGGCTCTCCCGTTCCTATGCCATCAAACTCCGGCCAACCGGTTTTTTTGAAGGATAAGGATGGAAAAGTAGTAATAAGTAAATTAGATGAAAAAACATTACAGGAGCTTGCTGCTGTTGGTGATGGAAAGTACATTCGGGCAAATAACACCAGACTGGGCCTGAATGCTTTGTTTGAAGATATTAATAAGTTGGATAAAAAGGAAATAGATGCAAAGATTTATTCTGAATATGCCGATATTTTCCAGTATCCTATTGGTCTGGCATTGATGTTACTAATCATTGAGTTTTTTATTCTTGACCGGAAAAACAGGAGGTTGAAACATATACGATTATTTAAAGTTAATCAGTAGTTTGAAAATGAAATATTTATTAGGATTTATTATAGTACTCATTTCTTTTTTACCAGAAGGTGCTTTTGCCCAAAAGGATTTAAAGCATATTCGGGAAGGGAATCAGGCATTTGCTAAAGAAAATTATCAGGGTGCTGAGCTGGCATATCGGAAGGCCCTTGATAAAACAAAGTCACCGGAGAAGCCCTCGTTTAATATTGGTGATGCTTTGTATAAGCAAAATAAATTTGAGGATGCTGCCGGTCAGTTTGATAAACTTGCAGAAACAGAAACTGATAAGGAAAGTGCCTCAAGGATTTATCATAATCTTGGTAATTCCTTTCTCCAGGCTGGTAAGCTGGATGAGAGCATTAAGGCATATAAAAATGCATTGCGGAATAATCCTTACGATATGGAAACCAAATACAATCTGGCTTATGCCCAGGAAATGCTGGAAGAACAGAAGAAACAAGAGCAGAAAAATAAAGACAATAAGGATAATAAAGATAAAAACAAGGATAAGGATAAGGATAAGGACAAGCAGGATAACAAAGATCAGAACAAGGATCAAAATAAGGAAGATCAGGATAAAAAGGATCAACAAAAAGATCAGGATCAGAATAAGGATCAAAAAGATAAACAACAGCAACAGCAGCAGCCAAATGAAATATCAAAGGAGGATGCTTCCAGAATACTTCAGGCTCTTGCAAATCAGGAAAAAGATGTTCAGGATAAGGTGAAAAAAGCAAAGGCTCAAAAGGCTAAAGTAAAGACTACAATAAATTGGTAAAGAATTAATTTTGAGGACTGAATGAAAAAGAAACTTAGTATATTGATCTTGTTGCTTATCGGCTTTTTTGTACAGGCAGAGGAGGTTCGTTTTACGGCCTCTGCACCTAAAGTAGTCTCAACTGGAGAACAATTCAGGCTCACTTTTACACTAAATACTAAAGCTGATCAGCTATTGCAGCCTGATCTGTCAGTTTTTAATGTATTGATGGGTCCCAGTTCTTCGTATAGCCAGAGTACTTCTATTGTGAATGGGAAAATGACACGATCAGTTTCATATACCTACACATATATTTTGCAAGCTAAAAATCCAGGAAAATATATAATTTCCTCTGCTACAGCAAAAGTAGGTAAGAAGTCTTATAAATCCCAGCCAATTAAAATTGAAGTAGTAAACGGGGGGCAGAAAACTTCAAATCAAGCTGCTGCATCAGGTTCAATAAATAGTGGAGCAAATACCGGAGTAGTTAGTAATAAGGATCTTTTTGTGAGGGCCTCAGTGAATAAAAAGGAGGTTTATGTTGGCGAACATCTGACTGCAACCATAAAAATATATTCCAAGGTGAATTTGTCTGGTTTTGAAGATGTGAAGTTTCCAAGCTTCGATGGCTTTCTGAAATCTGATATAGAGACACCACCTCTGCGTTCGCTGGACAGGGAAAATGTGAATGGACAGATCTATGGAACTGGGGTTATTTCCAGGGTAGTTCTCTTTCCCCAAAAAAGCGGAACACTGGTGATTGATCCGGTTGAGATAGAATGCCTTGTGCAACAAAGGTCATCAAAAACTTCTAATAGTTTTTTTGATGATTTCTTTGATTCTTATAAGACTGTTCGTAAAAGTATTAAAAGTCCTGCTTTAAAAATCAAAGTAAAACCTCTGCCTTCCGGCAAACCGACTGATTTTTCAGGTGCTGTTGGTTCCTTCAAACTTTCGGCATCAGTTGATAAGGTAGAAGTAAAGGCTAATGAAGCAGTTACACTTAAAGTAAGAATATCAGGGAACGGCAATTTAAAGTTGATAGCAGCTTTAAAAGTTAATTTTCCGCTTGACTTTGAATCCTATGATCCAAAAATAAGTTCTAACCTGAAAACTGATCTTTCAGGTTCATCCGGTACAAAAACTTTTGAATACCTTATGATTCCAAGGTTTAAAGGTGATTACAGAATCTCTCCATTGGCTTTTAATTATTTTGACCCGGCTACAGGAAAATATAAAACTTTGTATTCGAAAGAGTTTCAGATTAATGTGTTGGAGGGTGATGATGATGGGTTAAATACAGTGCTTACTTCACCTTCAAAAGAAGGAATTAAATTTATTGGAAAGGATATTCGTTTTATTAAAACTTCACCCTTTAAATTAGTACGAAAAGGTGAGACTGTTTGGGGAAGCCTTTGGTTTATAGGTCTTTATATTATTAGTTTACTTATTTTTATTGCAGTTTATATTTTCCGAAGGAAGAAGCTTAAAGAAGAATCAAATATTGAACTGCTTAAGAACAAGAAAGCCAATAAGTTTGCAAAGAAAAGATTGAAATTTGCCTCTGCTCAGTTGAAAACAAAAAATACCGGTGCTTTTTATGAAGCAGTTTTAAAAGCCTTATGGGGTTATCTGAGTGACAAACTCGGTATTCCCTTATCCGGACTTTCCCGGGATAATGCAGTAGAGGAACTTAAGCTTAAAGGAATTGATGAGGAGCTTGTAAAGGAGATGATAGGACTGATTGATCAGTGTGAATTTGCACAATATGCCCCTTCCGTTAGTGATGGTAATATGGATGATATCTATAAACAGGCAGTAAAGATGATCTCAAAAATGGAAAACAAAGTAAAATAGATAAAGAATGAGAAAAATATTGTTATTTATAATCCTTTTTTATCCGGTTTTTATTGCTTCCGGTCAAGCGGTTGATGATTCTATTAAGGATGGAAATCAATATTACACAGATGAAAAATACCAGGATGCAATACGGGTTTATGAATGGGTTTTAAATGAAGGCTTTGTTGCACCGGAATTGTATTATAACCTTGGGAATACGTATTTTAAATCTAATAATATGACTTTAGCCCTTTTGAATTATGAACGGGCAAAGCTGTTGGATCCTGGAAATGAAGATATTGATTACAACCTGGAACTGGCCAGAAGTTTTGTCATTGATGAAACAGAGGCCGTTCCTGTATTTTTTCTTACTCAATGGCATAGCAGCATGGTTAATATGTTTTCTGGTAATATCTGGGCTATTATTAGTATGGTATCATTTGTTTTTTTATTATTGGTTCTTTCTGGCTATCTCTATACACGGAAATACAGCATAAAGAAACTTTCTTTCTGGATTGGCGTATTATTATTGTATGTTACGGTCTCATCCTTTGTATTTGCTTTAAATGACCGGCAACGGGTTTTGCATCCAGGAACTGCTTTGGTTTCCGCATCATCTGTTACGGTTGAGAGTTCCCCGGATGAGAGTGGAACAGATTTGTTCCTGGTCCATGAAGGAACCAAAGTTTTTATAAAAGAGCGTATAGGGGATTGGACAAGGATCAGATTAAGTGACGGTAAAACGGGCTGGTTACCATCCGGCTCAATTATTGAAATTTAACCAGTTTGGAAATGAATTCGTACCGGATTAGACTATTGCTTGTTACATGCATTGCTCTTCTTGCTTTATCATGTAATAAAGACCTTGGACCCACTGATATAAGGATCAAAAATACCACTGATTATACTTTTACTAATGTTGAAGTGAATACCTCCGAAGGAATTAACAATTATGGAACCATTGCCGCAGGTGAAACTACCGTTTACAAGCGATTTGACCTGGCTTACAGACAGGCTCAGATAGAACTTTACATTGATCAGGAGAAATACACCCTGACCCCTGTAGATTTTACTTACGAGGTACCTCTTGGTCAGGGTAAGTTCACCTATGAACTGGCAGCGGACACAACGGAAAAAGTGCTAAGCATTCACGTAACTGCAGATGCACCCCTGGATTAAAGCATTTTTAAAATTTTCCATTGAAACCGGTTTTTTAATCTATAGCCTTGTTGGATATTTCTTATTCGAATTCAGGTTAATAACTCCCCAACAAAATAATTTCTTTAACAGCTTGTAAAAAGGGATATATTATCTAGCTTTAGGCCTTTAGGATATCTGTAAAAACGAGTTTAATTAGTGCCTGTCCATAAAGTCGGGAGTTTGAACTAGAAAGTTCAAATTCAAGGCGTGCGATAAATCTAAACCGCAGTCCCGAAAATCGGGATGAGGATTTAGATTTTGAGCAACAACGCAGAAGTTGGACTTTATAGACAAACTCTAATTAATTATT
>JAOZKQ010000482.1 GCA_029935275.1 Bacteroidales bacterium
GCACAAGTTAGCTGTATTCTACTATGAAAATGATGGCACTGAATCACTGGACTTTAAACTAGAAGGGCCGGGGATGGAACGCCAGCCATTTCCGATGGAAAAAGTATTTTTTGAAAAGAATGAATAATAGAATTAATATTGAAGTTCCAATAATATTTATGCACTACCACAAAAAAATCTCAAATTATGTTAACTAATTATCAGAAGTATTTTATCGCATTTTTAACTCTTTTCATTTCATACGGGAATATCTTTTCTCAAAACACCCCTGAACATGATTTAATCATTTCTGTTGAGAGAATCTGGGACAGAGCAGCGCACAATGCTTTTACAAGCATGATAAATTATAATGGCAAACTATACTGTACTTTCCGGGAAAGCGATGGCCATGTGTCAGATATAAATGGAACAATCAGGGTAATTGCCTCTGATGATGGGCAGAACTGGTATTCTGTAGCACATATTTTTGAACCCGGAGTTGACCTGAGGGACCCTCAATTATCTGTAAGCCCGGATAATCGTATCATGCTCAATATTGGTGGATCTATCTATACAAATAGCAAGTTAGTGGGCATGGAGCCTAAAGTAAGCTTTTCTGACACCTCAGGGATGAATTTTTCTCCTCTCCAAAAGATTTTTATCGATGAAAAAATCAAAAGTGGTAAAGATTGGCTCTGGCGGGCAACCTGGCATAATGGAAAATCTTATGCCACAATATACCAACCAACCAAAGAAAAATCTGTACAGCTTATTGTAAGCAATGATGGGATTAATTATAAATTCATTACCACATTTGATGTTTCCGGAGGCAATGAAACTACTTTAAGATTCACCCCGGCTAATCAAATGATAGCTGTAGTAAGACGTGATAAGGAACAGAATGGGAATATCGGAATTAGCGAACCTCCATATAAAACCTGGGAATGGAATGAACTCGAATCCCGCCTTGGAGGCCCTGACCTGATTTTACTCGGGAATGACATAATGATTTGTGCTACAAGGGAATATCCTCCTGATCATAATGAACAAACTATTCTTGCAAAAGTTGAAATTAACGGAAAATTTACAAAATTACTTACATTGCCCAGCGGTGGGGATTGCAGCTATCCCGGTCTTGTAATTATAGATGACATACTCAATGTTTCATACTATTCATCCCATGAAGAAAAGACTGCTATTTATCTGGCAAAAATACTTGATCTAAAATATGGCTATGATAGTTTTGAAAAAGTATCAGGGCCAAAGCTTGTTTCTGATAAAAATGGAATTGTGAAACTATCATGTGAAGACAAGCAGGCTAAAATTATCTATACATTAGATGGAAGTGTTCCTACAATCCATAATTCTTATAACTATTCAAAACCAATAAATATTACCAAAACCACTCTGCTAAGAGCAACTGCAATTAAAAATAAATACCCCGATAGTAAAATATTCTCACAACATGTTGGAACGGATATTTATCAGCAGGCACAAGAGCCTGACAATAAACTACAAAGTGGCTTGAAGTATAGCTATTTTGAAGGTACGGCAAAAAATACCCTCGACATCAATAATCTGACAAAAATTAAAACAGGTATGGTAGCTAAGATTACAACTGCCCCGGGAAATCGGGACAGTAATTATGCCTTTATCTATAATGGCTACATTAAAATTCCCGAAGATGGAGTTTATACCTTCTATCTTAGCTCAAATGATGGAAGCCTGTTTTTTTTAAATGATGAATTGACTATTAATAATGATGGAGCACATGGTAATAGGGAGGAATCAGTTATTGTATCATTAAATAAGGGATATCATAAAATCACATTGTCTTATTTCCAGCTGGGTGGAGGACAAAATTTAATTCTGGAATGGAGTGGGAAACATTTCAGTAAGCTTGAAATTCCTGCTTCTTATTTTTATCATTAAGTTTTTTATCTAAAACATTTCTTAAAATGAAATGTCATAAAGAGTTTGTTTAAACAATTTATTAATAATTGAACTATTTTTCTCACAGAGTTCAGCTATAATAAAAATAGGAAAGTCATGATAAGCTATAAATTCGTAAATATCATTATCATTCTGTTATTTTTTATTTCAAACGGTTTATTTGCACAGAATAATTCTACCCAAGAAAATAAAATTGAAAAAGAAAGTTTTAATGCTCTGTGGGGAAAAAACACATACGCAAATATCAACGCAAAATCATGGGATCAGATTTTATCCGAAAATACATTCCAATGGCGTCCACCTTATACGGTACATCTACCAATTCAACCTGTACATTCACCCTATTTTATACATGTTGATGCCGGATTGAATGTAACAAGACGTAGAGTTACTGAAAACGTCTCTTTGCTGGATAAAGAATCATATCCGGCGGCGAGAAGGCAGGAAACTTTTGCTGTGCAGTTTGCTTTTGATGATCCACCATTTGTAC
>JAOZKQ010000483.1 GCA_029935275.1 Bacteroidales bacterium
GAACCCTGAACCCTGAACCCTGAACCCTGAACCCATGTATATTGCTTTAAAACTTATTCTAAATTTTAATTACCTTTGCCGCATTACAATAAAAAGAGTCTGTCCATTGAGTCAAGTGTTTGAAATAGAAAGGTCGGGTTCGAGGCAAGAGTAACAACCATTCGGGGAAGAAATCGGACTTTATAGACAAACTCTAAAATAGTTTATTTTACTGATATAGAGCATGAAACATTTTATACAAATAATTAAAAATTTTTATAAAGGCATAGTTAAGGGGCTGATATTAGTAGTGACCTTAGCCATTATGGTTTATATCTTCCCCAGGGAAGCAAAATTCAAATATGAATTTTATAAGGGAAAGCCCTGGATGCATACTGATTTGATTGCAGAAACCAATACCCCAATTTATAAAACTGATAGTGAATTAACCGGAGAAAAGGATAGCATTCTAAAAGATTTTAAACCATACTTTAGCTATGATTCATCAGTTTACATCAGGGAACTAAGTAAAATGAAATATTCTTTTAACAGTACCTGGGATAGTTATATTGAGAAAAAATACAAAATGAGCGAGGCAACCACAGGACGAGACCGTCTTAAAGCTAAGCTTAAGAAAACCAGAAGTGAATATTTGTCTTACCTTGATAATGTGATTAGGTTTATATATAAAAAGGGAATTATTGAGACAAATGAGTTAATAAAAAATGGAGAGGGAAGTATCCCCCTATATATATTAAGGGGAAATCTTGCAGAGGAATCTGCATCTTCTGAACTTTTTACACAAAAGAAGGCATATGAGTATGCATTTTTACAGATAGAGAATTTTAATCCTAAAAATTCATCAGAGAATAAACAGGCATTTGAGTTTTTTAAGCAAATGAATATTGGTAATTTTCTTGAGCCTAATTTGTTTTATGATAAAGAAATGTCTGAAAGAGAAAAACAAACACTGATTGATGATATTTCTTTAACTGCAGGAATGGTACAGGCGGGTGAGCGGATTATCTCAAGGGGGGAAGTTGTAACTGCTGATAAATACAGGATACTTGAATCCTTAAAGAAAGAATATGAAGCCAGTTCTGGTACTTCTTTCAACCATATGATGATTATTTTTGGCCAGATTATTATTGTTGGTTCCATGCTGGCTATTCTCTATCTATTTCTATTTCATTTTAGAAAGGAGATATTCCTGAATAATGCCCACACTTTTTTTATTTTGCTTTTGCTGACAATATTTGTGTTGATTATTCGCCTGGCAGCATCATCTCAGGATATTAGTGTATATTTTATTCCTTTAGTAATTGTTCCCATTATTATCCGTACATTTTTTGATTCAAGATTGGCACTATTTATTCATATGGTACTAATCATGATAGTCGGTTTTATAGTGCCAAATTCTTTTGAATTTATTTTCCTAAGTTTTAATGTTGGTGTGGTGGCTATTTTTACTATGACCAATGTTTATCGTAGATGGGTTTTGTTTTTAACCGCTATTTTTGTTACATTATCGTACTCTATTCTATATCTTGGACTTGGGGTTATACAGGAAGGGAATTTGCAAAATATAAATTGGTTGAATTTTGCCTGGTTTGCCGGTAACGGAATGCTAGTACTTTTATCATATCCATTAATATTTATTTTTGAAAAGACATTTGGGTTCTTATCAGATGCGACACTGATGGAATTGGCTGATACTAATCAGCCATTACTCAGGGATTTGGCTGAAAAGGCACCTGGCACATTTCAGCATTCCCTGCAGGTAGCAAATTTATCGGAAGAAGCTTGCCGGGTTGTAGGTGGAAATCCTATGTTGGTAAGAACCGGGGCTCTTTATCATGATATTGGGAAAATGATGGATCCTTTATACTTTGTTGAGAATCAGACTAGTGGCTTTAATCCTCATGATAATTTGAATTTTGAAGATAGTGCTGCTATTATTATTGGGCATGTTACAAAAGGTGTTGAAATTGCCGGTAAAAATAAATTACCACAGCCCCTGATAGACTTTATCCTGACCCATCATGGCACAAGCAAAGTCCAGTACTTTTACCGTTCATTTATAAAAAGTTATCCTGAGGAAATTGTGGATGATATTAAATTCTCCTATCCTGGGCCCAAGCCTTCAACAATAGAAATGGCGGTCTTAATGATGGCAGATTCTGTTGAAGCTGCATCCAGGAGTCTTAAAAGCATTGATGCAGATAAAATTAATTCTCTGGTCGAGAAAATTATTACTTTTCAGTTGGAAGAGGGACAGTTTAATGAAACACCTATTACTTTAGTAGATATTACAAGGATTAAAAAGATCTTTAAATTGCGCTTAACTAATATTTACCATGCCAGAATTGAATATCCGGATAAACCCGGGGATTAGTAATTTAGTTAGATCAACCTTCAACCTTCATCCTTCTGCCTTC
>JAOZKQ010000484.1 GCA_029935275.1 Bacteroidales bacterium
TTTTCTCATCAGCCAAAGTGGGTTGAATAAACTCTTTCCATTCTGGGGCATCCCATGTTCCAAGGGCTGAATGGGTTTTTAAATATTTTTCCGGAATTGGATGTGTACCCACGACTACTTTCATCTGGTATTTTTCCTTTATGAATTTCTTAAAATGATCGATGTATGGACAAGGGGGGTAACCAACAACAAAGCCTGTGGCAAAATGGACTATTTCTGCTCCATTTTTCTTCATTTCTTCCGGTGCATATTCAATATTTCCACCAGGACATCCGCCACAAGAAGTATAGCCCACTAACTCAACATCCTCGTCATCTTTATAAATGTCAAAAGCCCCTTCCCTGTTTTGCAAAGCCCTGAAGCATTTTCCGCCTGCGCAACTACGATACCGGTCGCAGATAATAATTCCAATTTTAGTTTTAGTTTTATTTTTCATTTTTAAATTTATATATATTTATGAATTTGATTAAATACTTTATGGGAAACTTTAAACCTGCTTGTTGATAAGCCTTACATGCTTGTTCCTATTAATAAAAAGAATTCAATGGTCACATAAATTCCCATCTGTTTCCAGTGTCCCATCCAGGTATTTCTGTACTAGCAATCCGGGGTCTTCCACTTTTACCCCTACAAAGACATTAATTTTATGCTTGCTTAAAATCTCTATTGGTTTCAATCCAATCCCCATGGCAATTACATCTGTAACACCTTTTTCAATAAGCCAGTTAGGAAATATTTCAGACTGATGCATGGGAACAGGGACCAAATTTTCTTTTAAAATTGTTTCATTTGCCACATTATAAAATTTAAAGTGAGTGCAATCTCCAAAGTGTGGACTTAATTTGTGGTTTTTTATCGGTAAAGCTATCTTTTTCATGGTTTACACTTGTTTTCTTGGTTTTAATCCAATTTCTATTTAAAATACTTTTCCATTCTATCGAATGCTTTATTTATCATTTCTTCAGGAACACAAAAAGAAAGCCGGATATGGTTTTCCCCGGTAGGTCCGAAAGCTATACCCGGAGTTGTAGAAACCCTGGCTTCCTTTAATAGATTTTTACTAAAAGCAATGGAGTCGTTTCCCTGTTCCCCTAAAATCTTTGGGAACATTAAATATGAGCCTTCCGGTTTATTATACTCAAAAACGGAATCCAACATATCTAATCTTTCACACATCAGGTTTCTGGCTTTAAGATAATGTAAGCTGAATTCTTTGATACAATCCTGACTTCCTTTTAATGCCTCAATTGCAGCATATTGAGAAGCTACAGGTGCACAAATAGAAAGGGGAATATGTGCTTTCTTAATCTGGGTAATAATTTCTTCATCGGCATGAAGGTAACCGATACGCCAACCTGTCATTGCATAAGTTTTGGTAAAGGTATAATTGCTTATTACATTTTTACTCAATTCGGGAATTGAGGCCATACTAAAATGCTTACTATCATCAAAAGTAAAGTACTCATATGCTTCATCGGTAATAACAGTGAGATTGTGTTTCAAAACAATTTTCCCTAAATCACGAAGCGTGCTTTCGGGAAAGACTGTTCCTGTCGGATTACTTGGGGTGCAAAACATAATTGCTTTCGTCTTAGGTGTAATTGCCTTTTTTATTGCTTCAATATCCAAAGCAAAATTTTCATCTTCAATCAAAGGAACTAAAACAGGTATTCCCGAAGCAAGCTTAACCTGTGTTATATGAGTTGAATATGTTGGCGTAGGAAGGATTACCTCATCACCGGGGTCGATGGTTGCCAAAACTGATGCAGCTAATCCTTCTATTGCTCCCACGGTAACAATTATTTGTGAAATATTGGCATCAATATTATTGTCCCTTTTGAGTTTTTTTACAATTTCTTCTCTTAATTCCGTTAAGCCTTCACTTTGAGAATAACCACCAGTTAATCCGTTTTTTATTGCATTAATAACTGCGTCATTGATATGTTTGGGGGTTCCGGTGGTTGGTTTTGCCCACGACAAAAATGCCACATCATCATATTGTTTTGATAAGCGGGTCATTTCGTGGATTGCCGATTTTTTTAGTTGATTAACTCTGTTTGAAGTATTCATGATTTTCTGGTTTTATATGAGATTTTACATTTCCTTTATTTCGAATATATTTCCATCTTTATCCTTGATAAATATTAAATCAAAAAGTTCCCTTTCAATGCGAATAACCTTATAACCGTTTAGCAAGCCCTTAGTAATAAATTTCTCCCTGTTCTTAATTGAAATACAAATATGATCAAGTGCATGCTTTCTGTATTCTGTTGTTATGAATATTTCAAAAACCACTTTATCTTTTTGCAAAAGGAAAACAGAAATATCTTCGCTAATCCCGAAAATCTTAGTAGCGAGACTCTTTCTTAAAACAAAGTTTTTTATTTGCTTCATTCCAAGAACATTTGTATAAAAT
>JAOZKQ010000485.1 GCA_029935275.1 Bacteroidales bacterium
ATATCTAATCACCATTTTCTTTATGGTTCCAGACCAAAGCACTGGCACCAACAATAGCAGCTTTTTGAGAATTAATTTTTGATGGTAAAAGTTCGACTTTCCCCTTATAATGATCCATTAAATTATCTTCCAATGCCTTTTTTGTAGGTTCAAATATAAATTCTTTTGCCAGGGACAAACCCCCAAACAGGAAAATAGCTTCAGGATTAAAACTGGCAACGACATCGGCAAGTTTAAACCCGAGCATTTCACCCGTATGGTCAAAAGCTTTTTTTGCAATGATATCCCCTTCTTTTGCAGCCTTATAGATCATTTTACCAGTCAGGTTATTAAAGGTAACATTTCGGAGTTCACTTTCTGCTATTGAATCTGCCAGAATTTTAAAGAAAGTACGTTTGATACCCGTAACAGAAACATAGGTTTCCAGGCATCCCTTGCGGCCACATGCACATTCGCGGTTACTGGCACCCGGGCGAATCATGGTATGACCAATTTCACCTGCCATTCCGGTTGCACCAATAAGAAGCTTCCCGTCTGTAACAATTCCACTTCCTAAACCTGTTCCAAGGGTAATTACAATAAAGTTTTTCATCCCTTTTGCACCTCCATACACCATTTCACCAACAGCTGCGGCATTTGCATCGTTGGTTACAATTACAGGCGAATCATAATATTTGGATAATAATTCTACTAAAGGGATCACTCCTCCCCAGGGCAGGTTAACAGCATTTTCAATGGTACCATTAATGATATTCCCCATAGGGGCTCCCACCCCTACACCTTCCACTTCCACTGTTCCGTTAAGCCTCTCGAGTGCCAGACTGATTTTTTTGGTCAGAGCTGCCAAAAAAACTTCTACTTCTTCAAATTCCCTTGTTGGGAGACTACCTTCAGAAAGGGAATTCCCTTCCCTGTCAAAAATACCGAATGCAGTATTGGTACCTCCTATATCAATTCCAATAGCAACTTTTTTTTTCAATTCACAAAAATTTAAAGACAACTAGCCCGGAAGGTATTCATTTCCAACCTTTCTTGCCCTGGTTGGTTTATCCAAATCGATTCCCAGAGCAATCCCAATTTCCACTAAAACATTCCAGCCTGCTGCAAGTTCAACATATTCTTTATATTCCTTACCATCAGGTATACGGATTGTTGGGAATTGGGTTTCACGGGATGAAATTGCTACTACATTCATGTTCACCCCATCAACCAGACATTCCTTAAATTTCTCCTCCTCACTTTCGAAAGGTTCCACAATAATCACCAGTTCTTTCTTATCCATAACTTCTTCAATCCCATGAACAGCATAGGTTCCCTCAAGGAAGTCAGATTTTTTCCTGGTGATCTCATTTATTTTCAATGCTAATTCTTCTGCCACCCCATCATTTCTGCCGGCAAAATATATCACATCAGCATTTTTCATTGCCAATATAAGTTCGGGATCAATTTCCAGGGTAAGAGCCTCTTCAACCTGATTAGCTAACTCATCGAGACCTTCCATTTTTTCACCATTTATATTCCGGAACAAACTATCATAAAATAGGCCTTGTTCAACAACCGACATGGTAGCAGCTACTGCATCTTCCTTACCACAATTTAGAATGTGCGTATCCAATGAGAGCTCTTCAAGTTTTGTTCCATTATTCGCTGTCATTCCATAAAAGGAATCATGTCCTTCTTCCTTTAATTTCATAAACAATCTTACTACTTCCTTGGTCTGGCCGGAATTTGATGCTCCAAAAATCCCAAAATCCTGAAGGTCATATTCCATAGCCTGAGTAGATCCTTCAGTAATAATAAGAGGATGGCCTCCACTACGCATAGTTGTAGTCATAGCCCGTTTGGCAGGGAAAATTCTGCTACTACCTTCTCCTGTTAGAAAAACAGCTCTTTTTGAGCCTAGCTTTTCTGTGAAACGGGAAGAAGCGTTGTGATCAAATTTCCTGATCACATCAGAGGTTTTAAGCATTTCTTTTACCAGTGCAAATTTTGAGTATTTTTCTTCTTGTAAATTCATTGTTTTAAATATTTAACCGGGTTATTATTTCTATCCTAATTATAAAACCAAAATACGATGAAATTCTTTTCTTTTTGCCGCTGCAAAAATTTATAATCTATTAAGGATATTCATGCGGCACTATTACTGTGTGTTTACTTAACCCGGGGCGATGCCCCGGGCTAGAATATCTCACCCTTTCAGGGTTATAAATTCTTTTATTGGTTTGGGGTTTCCTCTATTTTGCCAGGTCATCCAAGATTTTTTCATCAATGCAAATTTTAATTATTTTTCTTCTGTTTCAAATTCTTTAAGTGTCTTTCCGTCCTTAAGCTTCCATTCGGTTAATCCATTTGCATTTCTCCCCATTACCATAACAGCAGCAGTCGAAGGGCTCGAAAACTCATAATC
>JAOZKQ010000486.1 GCA_029935275.1 Bacteroidales bacterium
CAAATCCATCTGCATTTTCGGCAGGTAATTCATAAAAAGTACCATGGGCATTGAAGAGGTCTCGTTCGGTTGCCACTTCGCGGCAAATCCTGAGTTGTGCAGCATTGATGAGGCCGTCGTAATCATTGCTTCCCAAAGGTAAACGCCATCGGCGACCTTTATCATCAGTAATAAGTACAGACGACTCCTCAATCGAAATAACATTTTCAGGGATAGCAAATTTTTCATTTATAAATTTCTGTGTTACCGGATCATCCTTTTTGATCAAATTCATTTCAGCATCAAGTTCATAATAAGCTGTATTCACATTATTATTAGCATCAAAACTATTTGCTGATAGGCCCAAAGCCCTTCTATTATCTCCCAGGCCATAAAGCAGGCCACCCAATCCCTTGCTATCGCTTACATTTGCCAGTCCATCAAAGATTTCATCGGAAGAGCCTGACCTCTTATCCTCACCCGTATAGGAAAACTGTACAGTTGCTACTGTTGCGATATCGCTTATCACCCGGATCCACTCGCCTTCTTCATCAGCCTGAAATTCAATAAATTCAGAAGTTCCTGCTTCAACCAACACTGATTTTAGTATAATCCAGTTTCCATTCCCATTTTTATCCAGTTCGAAAGTGAAATTTACTGCTTCACTCCCATCATTTCTAATCCATGCACAGCGTTTGGGCCATCCGGAAAACAGAAATGGCTCTGAAGCTTCTCTGGCTTTCACAGTTTCATTCAACCATACTGCACCTTCCGCAGTATTGGGGCCAAGTTTATCAGGTTGATCTACCGGGGTGAACCAGAGATTTGAATTCGATTGTCCGGGCCCTTCAATATTACCTTTTACTTTTCTCTTATTCAGAAATTCCTTTTGGGCCGAATCATCACAACCAAATACAAGCTGATTGTTCCAGCGGGCAAAGTCACCTATCACCTTCAGGTAAGCTGAACGAGGGCGAATTCCTGCTGTTTTTCCTTTGGAAAAGTTACCAGGGAACCGCCAGAACATGCCATGCATTGTCATCAGGTAATCAGGATTATCCATGGTTCCAATATCGCGTATTCTGGGCCATTCGGTATTCCAGCCATGGGCTCCATCGTAACTGTGACTGGCTTTGGGAAGACGAAAAAAATCCCAGCCACCCGGGTTACGGACAGCTAAAATAATTGATTTATGATCCCAACCGGTAGCCCAGATTGGGTCGGTATCCGGGTTTTCATTTCCATAAATCCCTCCCGGCCCGGTAACTTCAACAAATTGGTTTCGCCGGACCAGGGTCCAGTCTGACCCATCCCACTCCATCAACGCACCGGACTCAATATCAAATTGAGTAAGCGCTTCCGGAACAGATTCACCATTATTGGAATAAACCAGCACACCCTGGCCGGAATATAAACCCTTTCCATGGGCGCCTGGCAACAAAGAGCCAGGTCGAACAGGAAGTTTTGAGTCCCATTCTTCTGTTGTTTCCTTTGCCCTTTTATTTATAACGGTTTCATCCTCATATAGTACATTTACTTTGAGGCTATGGACATCCACCTCATAAAACCCTTCCTCCATGGCCGCGAAATAAATCTTCCCCTGTGGATCAAATAAATGCCGGGCATTTCCAGTGAGTCTTCCTGGCATGACAGAATGGGGTATAACACGTACTTTTCTTTCCTTGTTTATCACATATGGACCAATAAAGAGTTGTTCACTTTCACGATGAATCATCCTGTTTGCATGTGTCCCTCCGGTACTTTCTTCTCTGATTATCTGATTTAAATCCGGAGTAATTTCGTATAGTTTATCTGATGATCCAAATGGATTTGAGGCAGGATAGCTAATCACCCATAAACGGTCTGCCCAGGGAACTACAACGCCTGTGCCACACTCCGATGATTCATCGTTATAATATGCCAAATGTGGATAAATTCCACTGAAATTTTTCGGTTTTTCAGGTTTCGTTTCCGATTGGCAATTGACCAACAATAATAATGCAGAAAAAACGATTAACAAAAATATGTTTTTGAAAAAGTTCATAATAGTGTTTTTTAACATAGAATCCTTAAGCATATTTAATCCAGATGAAATACTTCCTCCATATTGGCTCACCATTCTCCTTCTTCACGTTTTTCCAGTGATAGCTGGCAAGGCTTGCGAAGCGCCCACCATTTTTGGGTTGTTGGGTCTGCGGCCATATCAGCCATATCGGCATTAAAATCATTCCCCATGTACCCGAAATAACTAAAAAGAGTATTGTCTATTAAATAGATTGAATAGTTCCGGATATTGCATTCGCTTATTTTCTTCAGAACAGCAGGCCATACATCCGCGTGAAGTTTTTTGTATTCTTCAATTTTTTCCGGCTTTACTTTTATAACCATCCCGTAGCGTTTCATAGTTGTACTAGATAAAG
>JAOZKQ010000487.1 GCA_029935275.1 Bacteroidales bacterium
ATCGGGAAAAGAAGATAAATCGCAGAATAAAGGGTCATTGTTAATCCCACCAATATTGCAACATGAACATGGGGGCCAATAATCCATTGCGTATTATGTAAAATCCGGTTCAGCCCGATATCAGCTTGCATAATACCTGCCGGAACAGCAAGTGCAAAACCTAAAAGGCCTCCCAGTAAGAATTTTAATGGGTTTGTCATTTTTAACGGACGGGCACTCCACAGAGTTGCAAGAACGATATAAAATGCCAATCCCTGTGTAATTAATTCAAAGGCGGTAACCAACTCACCCGAAACGATTTTAAGAAAGGCCGGCTGGGCCTGATCGGATAATAAGTGATGTGACCAAACTGTCCATGATACAATTAGCTCAACCAACAGCGCAGCCCTTGCAATATTTTGCATAAATAGTTTTTTACCGGTAATCATCACCGCGAGTAAATACCAGGTACCAGCTACAAAAATTAACACAAGACCATCAGCAATTAAATCCAATCCCCACCAAAACCAGTTTTTATAAAGCAAAGCATCTACGGCAGTATCTTTTAATTCAAATCCCATAAGATGTCCTACCAGATAAACCAGGATAAGCACTCCGGTAAATAAAATAATACCTGCGTTTAAGGCAACGTCAACAGTTCCCCTGGCAATGGCAGCAACAGGAAGTGCTACCAGGTGTTCCTTTTGCTTTTTCTTTTTTAAGAATAAATTCCTCAATCCGCTATATCCGATAGCATCTGCCAGCAATGCTTTGGATGGTTGTTTTTCCCAACCTTCAGGAGTATAAGCAATCGTTTTGAAAATATTGATCACAAAAAATACGGCTCCTACCATTACGAGGGCAATGCCCAGAATAAAAAAGGTTCCTCCCAATGGACTGAACTGACTAAAATCAGCAGGCAAGGGCCAATACAGTGTGTAGAGGGGTGCGTAATGCGAAATAAATCCGGCTAACCAAAATATTAGCGTTCCAAATGTAATTAACAGAAATGTCCAGTTTCCCAATTTAATGCTCCATAATGGCTTTTTCATCAGGAAGGGGACAAGAAAGAGAAATGCCCCAAAAACAATTAAATAGGTTGAACCAAATATCCCCACCAGAGGATGTGCAGTAAGTATAGCAAAATACTGAAAATCAGGAATAGCTGCAATTGGTTCTATTTGATAAATTCTCATGATCATACCTTCTACTACAGCAAATCCGTAATAAATAAGGCCCACCACAACAAAACGGAGAATAAGTTTCTGCATCGGGGTTAAGCTATCAGACTTAAAAAGCCCTTGCTCACCATTTATAAAAGTATCTTTAAAACTCATATCTATAATATTTTAATTAATTTTTACTTTAAGTTAATTTTCCAAAACTTCTATCACATCCTTCAAGATCATTTGAGCTCCTTTTGGCCCCGAATATTCTGTAGATCGAATAGTATAAACTCCAGGTTTATTGAATTGCCACAAGATGTCGTTGCGATGACCAGGAACAACCTGCATCTGGAAAATCATTGAGTTGTCACTTCTGAACACCCCAAATCCGTAAGTAAGATCATTTGATGTAACATCAAACAAGGCCTTTTCGCCTACTTTGATAATCAGTTTTTCAGAGGGTAAAATAAACTGATGATTTTCAACTGTGATATCAAAAACCTTATCCGGTTTTATATCAGCCCTGTTAATATCCATGGGAGCCCATGGAATTGTATTGTAGGTTACGATATGGAGGGAAACTCCCAACACAACCAAAAACCCTACAAAAGTGTAGAAGAGCCCATGATTTATCTTGTTGCTCTTTCCTGTTTTGGTAACACTATAACCAAACCAGGCCATTACCAGAATAATTGCAATTGCATAGCAAGTATATGCAATTGTTTGTCCGTTAAGAACTAATTGTGAATCAACCATAATTAATCATTTTTAGTGAATACTGAATTATTATTTGAAATAAAACTATGTGGTCCTGTTTCTTTTATTTCTTCCAGGGTTGTTGTAGTAAGAACCTGGTTTATATTTTCACGTACTGCTGCCCATTTGTCATGCATAGCACATTTTTTTACAAATGCACAATCATGAAATCCGAAAAAACATTCATTCTTAAATTTATTGTCACCAGTTTGTTGAATGATATCTAAAAGGGAAATTTCACTTAGATCTTTAGATATCCTGTAGCCTCCACTTTTACCTTGCACACTAATCAATAGTCCGCTTTTCGATAAGGTAGTTAACAGCTTTCGTAAATACCTGAAAGGTATTTTTAAGTTTGCATAAATTTCATTGGCGCTGTACAGTTTCTGTTCATTCATCGCCATGAAACTCATAATCCTAAGTGCATATTCAGTCGTTCTGCTGAAATTCATAAATGATACCTTTGGGTATTATTTAGAACAAAAGTAAGCATTTAT
>JAOZKQ010000488.1 GCA_029935275.1 Bacteroidales bacterium
AATTTGCAAGTATTCAGGAAGAATAAAAATCCCGATTCTACAAGTTTTACTTTTGATATTAACAGAGTAGAAATTAAGCAGCTTCAGTTTATGATAGATGACCGGTCTTCAGATATTAAAATTGAGGGTATATTAATAGAAGAAAGGGCAGACCTGAGTGATAATTTTACTTCAATAAAATCCAAAACCAGATTACACATTCATGAACTTTTTCAGCATAATGATTTGATCCTGACTAATCACACAGTCACTACCATATTGGAATTAAAAAGAAGGGAAAAACAGATAGATATCATATCGGGTGATATTAACTTTTCAGGTCTGTCAGCCAATATTTCAGGAAATATAGATTTTGCAAATGAGCCTGTCGTAAAACTGAATTTTATAAGTTCTGGAAATCATTTGAAAGATCTTGCTGGTTTACTTCCGAAAGAAAAAGCACGAAAATTAAAGCATCTGAGGCTGGATGGTGTGTTTAATTTTGCCGGAAATATGGATGGAACATGGGGAAAGGGTAAATATCCTCATATAAAGGCAGATTTTGAACTTAAGAATGGTAAAATCAAGGATAAAAAGAGCGGATATTCGATAGCTGGCAATTTTGAAGGCAGTTTGAATAATGGCAAATTGAACAGTGGACTGTCAACCAGTATGCTAATTCATTCATTTTCATTTGTTAGTGGTGGGGAGGCTTTGAAAGGTAGTTATTCTTTAAAGAATTTGAAAAACCCGGAAATGAAGATTTCAGCATCTGGTTCAATAAATTTGACTGAAATTAAAAAGATTTTGCCTGAAAAACTGGTAGCTGATCTGGCCGGATCAGCAAAAATTGACATACAAACATCAGGGTATATAAAAGCTTTCAATAATATTTCTTTAGCAGATATAGAACGTCAACATGTTTCAGGCAGAATAGAGCTTATGGAAGCCCGATACCAATACCCTGGAAGTAAAATTATAATTTCTGATATTACAGGGAGCCTGAATTTGGGGAAGCTCATTGAATTTGAAGGACTCTCTATGAGCATTAATGAAAATCCTCTTACTTTCACAGGGAAGCTCGGGAATTTGTGGACTTATCTGGATAAAAGGAAGGCTGTACTAACTATAAACGGAAGAATAAACTCACCGGAAATTGATCTTACAGAGCTGATTTCTGCAAAAAAGATACCCTCAGAAAAAGTCGATGATTCCTTAGAAATAAATTTCACAGAATCATTAGCCGCCAACATCCAACTGGAAGCTGATAAATTATTCTACCGAAAGTTTAGTTGTCAACATTTTTCTGGAAAGTTAAGGTATCAACAAAAACAACTGGTGGTAGATGCTGTATCGTTTTCTGCTATGAATGGTAAGGCTGAGGGGAGAGCTGCAGCCTATGGTTTATCTAAATCGGAAATAAAGACACAGGCAAATATGAATTTTAAGAATATTGATATTAAAAAATTATTTTATCAGATGGGAAACTTCGGGCAGTCCTTTATTGTTGAGGAGAATCTGGAAGGATCTGCCTCCGGTACTATAAAGTTTTCGTCTGTATGGGACCCCAACTTCAGGATTGACAAAAAATCGGTTTTAGTAAATGGCCATTTTGTTATAAATAACGGAAGATTAGTTCATTTTAAACCTATTGAAAGCCTGTCCAGATTCATTTCTCTTAGTGAACTTAAAGATATTCAGTTTTCAAAAATGGAAAATGATGTTTATATTAAAAATGAGAAAATAAGCATACCAGTTATGGAGATCCATTCGTCAGCATTTAACATAAGTGCTACTGGCATACATAGTTTTGATAATCATTTTGACTATCACTTTAAAGTTTTACTTTCCGAAGTACTGGCATCAAAAGCAAAAAGGAATAAAAAGAAGAACCAGGAGTTTGGTATCATTGAGGAGGATGGGGAGATGGGGATAAGCATTCCTTTAAGGATCTCAGGAACACCGGATGATTTTAAGGTTAGCTATAATCCAAAGAGGATAAAAAGGGGGTTAAAGGAGAGTATGGATGAAGAAAGAAACAAGTTAAAAGAAATTTTCAAAGAGGAATTTGATAAAAATGGACAAAAAGTACCTTTAAAATCCAATAAATTTCAAAAAAAGAAGTTTATTATAGAATGGGATGAGGAGAACGAGGATAAAGTTGATACATTAAAAAAAGATAAATCAAATTTTAAAATAATATGGGATGAAAACGAAGAACCGGATTCATCTCAAATTAGTGTCCATCCATAAAGTCGATAGTTTTAATTAATAGGGACACAACACAGCCCCGAAGTGGGCGAAATCATTAGCCCGGGGTGAAGCCTCGGGAATGGTGACGAACAGCAAGTTAGCGTTCCATGTAAGAAAGCTAAATTGAAATAAAAAAATAATATGGAACGCAATTTAA
>JAOZKQ010000489.1 GCA_029935275.1 Bacteroidales bacterium
ACTCATCAGGACAATCTGAGTATAATTTCAATAAGCCATATAGTGAAAAAACAGCTGAGCTAATAGATAAAGAAGTTAAGCTAATGGTTGAAAATGCTTATGAGCGAACAAAAAAGATTCTAAATGAAAATCGTGATAAACTAACTGAATTAGCGATGCTCCTGCTTGAGAGGGAGGTTATTTTTAGCGAGGATCTTGAAAAGATATTTGGTAAACGAAAAGAAAAGGATCCGGAGGATATGATCCACTTTGCCATTGATGATAAAAAAACCACTACTAAAAGGACAAGGAAAAGGAAAACAGTGGAGAAAGATAACGATATTGAGGGAAAAAATAATGCAGGGGAGAGGAAGAAAGTTTAATGTTAAGTCCTGATTATTTAGTGTGTGTCCATAAAGTCGGTAGTTTGAACTAGAAAGTTCAAATTCAAGCCTGCCTGCCGGCAAAGGCAGGGCGTGCGATAAATCTAAACCGCAGTCCCGAAAATCGGGATGAGGATTTAGATTTTGAGCAACAACGCAGAAGTTGGACTTTATAGACAAACTCTATTTAACTTTGGCTTTTGCTGGAGGATAAAATCAAATAGCTATAGATCTTAATAAAATGACTAAGTAAGTGACTGATATCTATAAAAGAACCTTAACAGGGACATTACTTCTGGTGTTAGTTATTGGGACGGCAGTTTTTAACAGCATTGCATTTGTCAGCTTGTTCTTTTTTATAATGCTTGGTTCATTGTTTGAGTTTTACCGCATTTCAAACCATTTTAAAGTCCATCCCCAAACGGTTATGGGCATGTTGTTAGCTGCTTTTTTGTATATTTATTTTTTTCTGAATGCAATTGGCTTTATTTCCTTACGCTTTATCTGGTTGTTGCTCCCCTTAATGAGTCTGGTTTTTATAAATGAGTTATTTTTTCATGAGAACAGGCCTTTTCATAATATAGCATTTACATTTCTGGGAATTTATTATGTGGCGCTCCCGTTTGCATTGTTTAACTATTTGTTATTTTCTTCTTCAAATGAATTAGTCGCAGGATTTTCAGGAGAAAAGGACATTGTGAATTTTGTTTTTCAACCTTCCAACCTGGTGTATTATAATTATCAATTGCTGCTTGGCATTTTTTCTCTTCATTGGATTAGCGATTCCGGGGCTTATATTATTGGTGTTCCTTTTGGCAGGCATAAACTATGGAAAAGGGTTTCTCCAAAAAAATCATGGGAGGGGCTATTCGGAGGGGCATTTTTTGCATTGATTACAGCTTTCCTGCTGGCCAGGTATTTTCCTGTTTTAAACCTGACTGAATGGCTTATTATTGCTTTTATTGTTATTGTTTTTGGAACTTTTGGAGATCTTATTGAATCTCTGCTTAAAAGGATTGCAGGAATGAAAGATTCCGGAACTATTTTGCCCGGCCATGGTGGATTTCTTGATCGCTACGATAGTGTTATATTTTCATTACCAGTTATTTATGCTTTCTTGCAAATGATTAGCTGAAAAATATTATTTTTGAGAAAATTTTCGAAGTATGAAAATTCATAAGGAAGGACATCGTATTTTATTAATTTTGTTTATTGTCTTGGTATTACTTAATATTTCTTACTATTCATTTTATAAAAAGGAAGACTGGGTCTCATATTTGATTACCGGCCTTAGCGTATTGTTTTTTTTGAATGTGTTGCATTTTTTCAGAAGTCCAAAAAGAAGGATCCTGAAAAATGAAAATGGAATTTTTGCTCCTGCTGATGGTACTATTGTTGCAATTGAAGAAGTTGAGGAAAATTTGTATTTTAATGAAACCCGATTGCAGGTATCTATATTTATGTCTCCTTTAAATGTACATATGAATTTGTATCCTATTTCAGGAGTTGTTGATTTTGTTGAACATGAAAGGGGGATGCATTGGGTAGCCTGGATCCCGAAGTCATCAAGAGAGAATGAGCGAACATCAGTTGTTATAACACATGAAAATGGCGTTTCTATTATGGTTCGTCAAATTGCAGGGGCTGTGGCCAGAAGAATTGTAACTTATTGCAAACCTAACTTAAAAGTTGCTCAGGGCGAGGAGCTGGGTTTTATAAAGTTTGGTTCAAGAGTTGATCTTTTTTTGCCAAAAGAGATGAATATTAATGTTGAACTTGATCAAAAAGTCAAAGCAAACAGTACTGTAATTGCCAGTTTCAAAGAATAATTAGCAAATACTTAATCTACTAAATATATTTATGAAGAATAATAAAATAATTGATATTACAGATAAAGTAAAATGGATTGGAATCCTTGATTATGATATTGTTACTTTTGATATAGTAATGAAAACCGATTATGGAACCACATATAATTCCTACTTTATTGATGCAGAGAAAAAGACGATTATCGATACTTCAAA
>JAOZKQ010000490.1 GCA_029935275.1 Bacteroidales bacterium
TTTATCACTGGGCGTTGCCCAGTGCTATGGTCTCTCTGGCTTTCAGCCAGACAATCTGAACAAAACAAAAAGCTCCCCTCAGCAAACTATTCAATAATGAAAAAAAGCCTGAGCATTCCTTTTACGAAACAATTTAAAAGACTTCATCCCACAACTTTCTAATGTGATCCGGATTTATCTCTTTGAATTAAAAGAGCTACAAATGAATCTCCACTGATCAACTTTTACATCCTTTTAAAAAAAAGTTAACTTTTTTTCATTTCACCGCAAACGTTTGAAATAAGTCCTGCAGGAATAATCACTTAAAAATCCATTGATATGCCTGTATTTTAAATAGATATAGCATCTTCAATTAAATAATTATGCATACTTTTGATTTGTTTTTAAACAAATAATATCAACATCTCGTCCCTTAAATACTAATTTTTAAGAAATACAATATGAAACCCAAATTAAGCTTTTGGCAAATCTGGAATATGAGTTTTGGATTTTTTGGAATCCAGTTTGGCTTTGCCCTTCAAAATGCAAATGTGAGCCGGATATTTGAATCCTTAGGTGCAAAAGTTGAAGACATTCCCATACTTTGGATAGCTGCCCCGGTAACCGGGCTTATCATCCAGCCCATCATTGGACACATGAGCGATAATACCTGGAATCGTCTGGGTCGGAGAAAGCCTTATTTCCTTGTTGGGGCCATCCTGGCTACATTGGCGCTATTTATTATGCCTAACTCTCCAGTTCTATGGTTCGCCGCCGGAATGTTATGGATTATGGATGCCTCCATAAATGTATCCATGGAACCTTTCCGGGCTTTTGTAGGCGACCTGCTTTCATCTGAACAAAGGACAAAAGGTTTTGCAATGCAAAGTTTTTTTATTGGAACAGGAGCAGTAATTGCATCTGCCCTGCCCTATGTTCTGAGTAATTGGTTAAATGTCCCCACCACTCCCCTGGAGGGCCAGTCAGTTCCGCCGAATGTAAAATTATCTTTCTATATAGGTGCATCAGTTTTCCTGCTGGCGGTTCTTTGGACAATACTCCGGTCAAAGGAATATTCACCGGAAGAAATGGAAACATTTAACAAACATGAAGAATCCATTAAAGCTACCAACAATAGCGGATCTGTAGAATCTTCTGAATCTAAAAAAACCAACTTTTTGAAAAATGGCTCTTACTGGATCATTTCCGGACTAATTCTCAGCTTATTATTCTATCTTCTTTCCTCTGAAGGGGAACTTTACATATTATCAGTTGGTATCACCGTATTTGGGCTACTTCTGGCTTTGACACATATTATCAGAAACAAGGGAGGACAAAAAAACAGTCTGGTAGTTGTAATGACCGACTTGTTTAATATGCCAAAAACCATGATGCAGCTTGCCTTTGTACAGTTTTTCTCATGGTTTGCCCTTTTTGCCATGTGGATCTATACCACATCGGCGGTTACCAGTCATATTTATGGCACACACGATCCAGGTTCAGCCCTTTATAACGAAGGGGCAAATTGGGTAGGGATATTATTTGCTGTTTATAATGGATTTGCTGCTGCAATGGCCTTTCTCCTTCCGGTACTGGCAAAAAAGACAAGCAGGAAAACCACACATATGATTTCCCTGATTGCAGGGGGACTCGGCCTGATATCGGTATTCTTTCTGAAGAGTCCTAACCTTCTCATTCTTTCTATGCTTGGCGTAGGATTGGCATGGTCAAGTATTCTGGCCATGCCCTATGCAATTCTAACCGGATCATTACCTGGTAATAAAATGGGTACTTACATGGGGATATTCAATTTTTTCATAGTTATTCCTCAAATCCTGGCCGCAAGCATACTTGGCTTTCTCGTTAACCATTTATTTCATGGTCATACAATTTACGCATTGATTGTTGGTGGGATTTCAATGTTTGTTGCTGCGTTTTTAGTATTATTTGTTAATGATGTAGATGAAGTAAAATAAACGAAAGCATTTTTTAAAAGCATATTATTAAATGAATTATAACAAACTTAACCTAATATAAATTTCTTTTTTTATGAGTTTGGATTTGGAATATTACGATTGGCTGATTGTTGAGAATGGGTTCCACCCGGATAAGAACAGAGAGATGGAATCCATCTTCTCTTTAGGTAATGGGAAAATGGGCCAACGAGCTAATTTTGAAGAAGCTTTCAGTGGGGATAGCCTGCAGGGCAGCTATATAGGTGGTGTATATTATCCCGATAGAACACGTGTAGGATGGTGGAAAAATGGTTATCCCGAGTATTTTGCCAAAGTAATAAATGCTATAAACTGGATTGGCATTGATGTATCCATCAATAACCAGGAACTGGATCTGGCAAAATGCAGGATCCTGGATTTTAAAAGAACCCTGAATATGAAAGAAG
>JAOZKQ010000491.1 GCA_029935275.1 Bacteroidales bacterium
AGAACCTAAAAGAGCCTGGTAGTTTTCTTTAATCTTGTATTCCTTTTTTACAATTTCTGTCCAGGTCCTTTCCTTTGCAAGCCTGAGGTCATTATAGCTTAGAATCCTCTTTTTTCTAGTCATCAGCTTCTTTTTTTTCTTCAATCTCAAATAAAGGAATAAGTTTTCTGGCAATCGGATCAAATATTAATGACTGACGGAAAAGGTAAATAATTATGATCAGCAAAATAAAGATTCCGGTAACTATAAGAAAACCAATAGACAGGTGATGCAATATTTCGCCCAGCCAAAAGGCAAGGGCAAAGCCCCCAAAAACCATAATAATAAAAGCAATCATCCAGAAAATCATTCCGGCAGCGAGTGTCGAAAATAATTCAATGACCTTTTCGCCGGCAGAAAGCTTATAATGCTTCATTCTCAGACTTATATAAAGCTTTATTTGCTCAATTAACTCTGAGAAACTTGTAACAATTGATTTCTCCATTATTAAATTTTGGTATTATTTAGCAGCTTCCGCTTTTTTCCCCTTGGTGCTTGCTTTTTCTTCTTCTACTGCCGGCTCTTTATCACTTATTAACTGACCTTTTAAATCTTCGATCATATCAGTCAATTGTCCTTTAAGGTCATCGATCTCATCCTTAAGATCATTGGCTTTGTCTTTAAGTTTGTCCCTGGTTTTTGAACCTTCCTCAGGTGCAAAAAGAATTCCTACTGCAGCTCCAATGGCAGCACCCGACAAAAATCCGATAAAAAAATTAGTTGATGCATTTTTCATGATAATAAATTTTAAAATGATTCCTTTATGTAAAAATACTTAATTTTGAGAAATTATGCAAGAAAACAGACATCTAATTTTCAGCTTTTATTGTTTTCTATATCAAATTTGCATTATTTTCTATATTATCCTATAGTTTTTTTATTAATATATTAATTAAAGGTTTCATTAGGCAGGTGTATAATAGAGGTTCCCTAAAGTTGATGACCAGCTTTTTGACCATTTAAATTTTTCTAAATCACAAATAATTCAGGTTAATATGGTAAATTTGTATTTGTTTTAAATTAATACAAATAATTGATGTCAGAATACTTACAAAACAGGAGTGAAATTATCGATAGTTTATTTGAATTTTCTTCAGGAATAATACATGGGGATAAAGGGACTGAACTATTGAAGAAATATGAAAGCATACTGTCACAGGTTTATCCGGAGGATGTGCTGATAGTCGTGGACAAACTGGTAAACACCGGTGAAGATATGGAACTATTGAAAACCGGAATTAATAAAGTATTGAATATTTTATACACTACTATAAACGAAATAAAGACCCCTGTTTATCCAAAAGATCATTTTCTTGAATTTATGCAAAGGGAGAATTCGGAGATGGACCAGCGTTTAAAGTCCATCAAGCCATTGAACAGATTGTTTAATAAGGTTTCTGATCCTGTGGAATTAAAAGCAGTATATGCTGATTTGAAAACAAAACTCATTGATCTTCAGTATTTTCATGTGCATTATATCCGGAAAGAAAATATTTTGTTCCCAATTGTGGAAAAATTGCGGGATGATCATAAGTGCCTGTCTATGATGTGGTCATTTCATGATGATATCAGAAGGATATTGAAAAGCTTAATAGCCTTGCTGGAAGAAACGGAACCCGATAAAAAAGCCTTAAATTCATTGCTGGGAAATCTTTTTTTCCGGATGTATGCGATTCGGTTCAGGGAAGAAAAAATTCTGTTCCCCGTGATCTTTAAACATATTTCCGGTGATGAATGGAATGATATGCTGATGCAGAGTGCAGAAATTGGTTATGCATGGATAAAAAATCCGGAAAAGGAAATGTTAACTGCAGGTTCATTTACTGAAGGAAGTAGCTTGCAGGATACGGAAGTTGATTTGGGTACAGGTAAGATCAGGGCAAGTCAGTTGATGATGCTGTTCAATCATTTACCTGCTGATATAACTTTTATTGATAAAGATGACAGGGTGGTGTTTTTTTCCGATCCGCCTCATCGTATTTTCCCTCGTTCGAAAGCAGT
This sequence comes from Bacteroidales bacterium, assembly GCA_029935275.1. Classification (GTDB taxonomy): domain Bacteria; phylum Bacteroidota; class Bacteroidia; order Bacteroidales; family VadinHA17; genus JANTGF01. The sequence goes on from JAOZKQ010000491.1 coordinate 2,041, forward strand.
TATTGGCCGAACTGTACAGAATTGCCATCCGCCTGAGAGTGTGTCGATTGTAAATAAATTACTTGATGCTTTTCGGGCTGGACAGAAAAATAAGGAATCTTTTTGGATTAACATGAGAGGGAAGCTTATATTGATTGAGTATTATGCATTAAGGGATACGGAAGGGAGCTATGCCGGCACAATGGAAGTTAGTCAGGATGTTACAACTATAAAAAACCTTAGTGGCGAAAAACGATTGTTGGATATGTAGGGTATTGTTTTGTGATTTGAACAAATCTTATTTAGTCTTTGCAAGAAAACTAAGTATCAGATGAGAAAACGTCAAGAATGAGGCTT
>JAOZKQ010000092.1 GCA_029935275.1 Bacteroidales bacterium
CTAACCTTTGTGAAATTGTAGATGCTGATATTAATATGGTACGACGTGGAATAGGCAGCGATTCAAGAATAGGAAATAAGTTTATCTATCCCGGGGCGGGATATGGCGGGTCCTGTTTTCCAAAGGATGTTAAAGCACTCATAAAAACAGCTAACGATAATAATTATTCCCTGGAAGTTCTGAAAGCCGTTGAACGTGTGAATAACAAACAGAAATCCATTCTTTTCGACAAGCTTTATAAATACTATAATGGAAACCTTAAGGGGAAAGTTATTGGTATTTGGGGCCTTTCATTCAAGCCAAAAACAGATGATATGAGAGAAGCCCCATCTCTTGTAATCATTGAAAAAATATTAGAACATGGTGCCAGTGTAAAAGCCTACGACCCTGCCTCAATGAATGAAGCAAAAAAAATACTGGGTGATAAAATTGAATATGCAAAAGATCAGTACGATGCAATTGTTGATGCTGATGCCTTAATTTTGGTGACTGAATGGTCTGAATTCAGACTTCCAAATTACAAAGTAGTAAAGAAACTTTTAAATAAGCCTGTTATCTTTGATGGTAGAAATATTTATGACCCTGAAGAAATGCAGGAATATAATATTGATTATTTTGGTATAGGAAAGAATGCCTGAGGACAGATAAAAAGTCGAAAGTAAAAAAATATGAAAAGAATCCTGGTAACTGGTGGCGCTGGTTTTATTGGCTCTCACTTATGTGAGCGTTTACTTAATGAAAAAAATGAAGTTTTGTGCCTGGATAATTTTTTTACCGGTTCAAAATCAAATATTGTTCATTTACTAAATAACCCCTATTTTGAATTGGTAAGGCATGATGTCATCAGTCCGTTTTTTGCTGAAGTAGATGAAATATACAATCTTGCCTGCCCTGCATCTCCCATTCACTATCAGTATAACCCAATAAAAACCACTAAAACTTCGGTTATGGGTGCCATCAATATGTTAGGACTGGCAAAAAGGATAAAAGCAAAAATATTACAGGCCTCCACAAGTGAAATATATGGTGATCCTGAGCAACATCCTCAAAAAGAAGATTACTGGGGACATGTTAATCCTGTTGGAATACGGGCATGTTACGATGAGGGAAAAAGATGTGCAGAAACCTTATTTACCGATTACAAAATACAGAATAATGTCAGAATTAAAATTGCACGGATATTTAATACCTACGGTCCCAGAATGCACCCAAATGACGGCAGGGTTGTATCCAATTTTATAGTTCAGGCCCTTGAAGGAAAACCTATCTCCATTTTTGGCAAAGGAAATCAAACACGTAGCTTTCAATATATTGATGACCTTGTAAACGCTTTGATCTTATTAATGAATACTGATGATTCATTTACCGGCCCAATAAACATAGGTAATCCGAAGGAATTCACCATTATGGAATTAGCTGAAAAAGTTATAAAAATGACCGGATCCAAATCTGAGATCAAATTCTATCCTTTACCATCAGATGATCCAAACAGAAGACAACCTGACATCAGCCTGGCAAAGAAAACACTAAAATGGGAACCAATAGTTCCTTTGGAAAAGGGTTTGAAAAAAACCATTGACTATTTTAAAAATACAATATAATATTCTATAATTATGAAAGGTATTATTTTGGCCGGTGGCTCCGGAACCAGATTGTTTCCTGCAACAAAAAGCATTTCAAAACAAATTATTCCTGTTTATGACAAACCGATGATCTACTATCCCTTATCGGCACTAATGCTCTCAGGAACCAAGGAAATACTTATAATTTCTACTCCAAAAGACATCCATCTATACGAAGAACTTCTTGGTGATGGAAAGCAACTTGGCTTAGATTTAAAATATGAAACACAAGCCTCACCCGACGGACTTGCCCAGGCATTCCTGATTGGCGAATCCTTCATTGGAAACGATCCTGTGTGCCTGATACTGGGAGATAATATTTTTTATGGCCATGGATTTGGCAAAACCTTACTGGATATAGGAGAAAACTTTGACGAAGGAGCCACTGTTTTTGGTTATTATGTTCGCGATCCACAAAGATATGGTGTGGTTGAATTTACAAAAGAGGGGCAGGTGCTAAGCCTTGAAGAAAAGCCGGCTAAACCAAAATCAAATTATGCAGTTACCGGTCTTTATTTTTACGATAGCACAGTTGTACAAAAAGCTAAATCATTAAAGCCCTCAGCAAGGGGAGAGCTGGAAATTACAGATTTAAACAAACTGTATCTTGAAGAGAATAAACTGAAGGTTAAACTTCTTGGAAGAGGGCTTGCCTGGCTTGACACCGGAACACATGACAGCCTGTTACAAGCCTCTAATTTTATTGCAACACTCGAAGCGAGACAGGGATTAAAAGCATCCTGTATTGAGGAAATTGCTTATAAAAGAAACTACATCACTAAAAAAGAACTGTTAGAGCTTGCCAAACCAATGAAAAACAGCCAGTACGGGCAGTATCTGATCGATTTGACAAACGAAGATCTCAAAACATATGATATATAGACTCTTATGAAAGTTGAAGAACCAGCCATATCAGGGTTGAAAATTATTTATCCAAAAGTATTTGAAGATGACCGAGGCTATTTTTTTGAGTCTTACAATCAAAATATGTATAATAGTTCCGGATTAAATCAACATTGGATCCAGGACAATCAGTCAAAATCCGGATATGGAGTAATACGTGGCCTGCATTATCAGCTCAATCCTTTTGCCCAGGCAAAACTAATACGTGTAATACAAGGAGCTATTTTTGATATAGCAGTTGATATCCGCAAAAAAAGTCCCACTTTTGGCCAGTGGTTTGGTCTGGAGATCAATGACGAAAATAAGATACAATTTATGATTCCGGAAGGATTTGCACATGGATTCTCTGTATTGAGTAAGGAAACGATTGTACTATACAAGTGTAATCAGTTTTATAAGCCCGAAGCTGAAAAAGGAATTTCTTATAAAGACACTCTCTTAAACATTGACTGGCAGATACCAGATGATAAAATACTGATTTCAGAGAAAGACCTTGAATTACCAGGTATTCTTGAAGCTGAAATGAACTTTACTTTTTAGATTATGATTAAGTTACTGGTCACAGGGGCTAAAGGACAACTGGGTAGCGATCTGAAAGATCTGGCAAATAATATACCGGATATTAAATTTACTTTTATTGATCTGGATGAACTTGATATTGCCAATTCTGACAAAACTAATAACTATTTCACATCCAATACCTTTAACTATCTGATAAATTGTGCTGCCTATACCGCTGTTGACCAAGCAGAAACAGATGAAGAAAATGCTTTTAAGGTAAATGCCTTAGCAGTTAAAAATTTAATAACGGGCATTCAGGCATCTCAAACAAAACTAATCCATATTTCCACTGACTATGTTTTCCGAGGAGACCATAATTCTCCCTATCCTGAAGATTTCCCCACTGATCCCCAGAGTAATTATGGAAAATCAAAACTAGCCGGTGAAGAAGAAGCCCTCAGATATTCAAATTCAATGATTATCCGTACTTCATGGCTTTATTCTTCCTATGGCCACAATTTTGTTAAAAGTATCCTTAAAAAAGGACAGGAAAATGAAGAATTAAAAGTGGTCAGCGATCAGCTGGGATCTCCAACCTACTCCGGGCATTTGGCTAAAGCAATTATGCAAATCATTAAAAGTGACATGAAAAAAGATATTTCTTTTACTCCCGGAATTTTTCACTTCACAAATATGGGAGTATGCAGCTGGTATGAATTTGCTTTGAAAATAAAAGAATATGCAAACCTGCCCTGCCGAATACAAGCCGTGCCTACCAAACACTATCCACTACCTGCCAAACGCCCTGCTTATAGTGTTCTTTCTAAAGAAAAAATTATCTCTACTTATAAATTAAATATTCCCGGATGGGAAGAGGGACTCAGGGACTGTCTGAAGCGACTTAATCCCTAAACTTGATTAAGAGCTAAAGAGAAAATAGCAGTTTAGAAGCAGGCTTTTATGGAAAAATTAGCAAATAATTTTTTTTGATGGATTTTTCAGCTTAATTTTATATCGGAACAAAACCAACTTAGCATAATAATTATGGATAACAAGGAATTATTGATTGAAGTAAAAAACAAAGCACAAACCTGGCTGGATGGAAATTATGATGAAGAGACCAAAGCCGAAATCCTAAAAATGTTCCAGCAAAACGAAGAAGGTTTAATCGAAGCCTTTTATAAAGACCTGGAATTTGGTACAGGTGGACTAAGGGGGATAATGGGGCCAGGTACAAACCGGATGAATATATATACAGTAGGAATGGCCACTCAGGGATATTCTAATTATCTGAAAAAAGAATTTGCATCAAAAAAACAGATTAGTGCTTGTATAGCATATGACCCACGAAACAACAGCCGTAAATTTGCAGAAACAGCAGCTGGTATATTTTCAGGAAATGGTTTCAAAGTTTATTTATTTGATTCCCTGCGCCCAACTCCTGAACTTTCATTTGCTATCCGGCACTTTAAAAGCCAGGGTGGCATTGTGATTACAGCCTCCCATAACCCTAAAGAATACAATGGGTTTAAAGCATATTGGGATGATGGAGGACAGGTAATTAGCCCACATGACACAAATATTATAGATGAAGTAAACAAGATTAAATCAATTGACGAAATCAGGTTTAATGGGCCAAAAAACAATATTGAAATAGTTGGAGATGAAATTGATGAAATTTATATTGAAAAAGTCAAAGGACTTTCCTTATCTCCTGAAATTATTGAACAGTTTAAAGATCTAAAAATTGTTTATACACCCATACATGGTACGGGAGTTAAGCTGGTACCAATGGCACTGGAAAAGTTTGGATTTAGAAATATCATCAATGTGCCCGAACAGGATATTATCGATGGGAACTTCCCAACCGTAATTTCTCCAAATCCAGAGGAACCGGCAGCATTAAAAATGGCGATGGATAAAGCCAGGGAAACTAATGCTGACCTTGTAATGGCTACAGACCCGGATGCTGACAGGGTTGCTATAGCTGTAAAAAATACGGATGGGGAGTTTGTCTTGCTGAATGGAAATCAAACCGGCTCCATCCTTGTTTACTACCTACTGTCAATGTGGTCAGAAAAAGGCATGTTAACAGGAAAAGAATATGTTTGTAAAACAATCGTGACTACTGAACTAATCGCTGATATTGCAGAAAGATTCAATGTAGAACTATTTAATGTACTCACCGGTTTTAAATACATTGCCGATCTGATCCGTACCAATGAAGGATCAAAAACCTTTATTGGTGGAGGGGAAGAAAGTTATGGTTATCTCGCTGGTGAATTTGTGCGCGATAAAGACGCTGTTATGTCATGTGCCCTGATTGCCGAAGCCACTGCCTGGGCAATGAGCAAAGGAAAAAGCCTATATGAGCTATTGATGGATATTTCAATGGAATATGGCCTATATAAAGAGTCACTTACAAATGTGGTAAGAAAAGGAAAATCCGGAGCTGAGGAAATCCAAAAGATGATGGAAGACCTTCGTCAAAACCCACCAGTAAAACTAAACGATACGGATGTAATTATTCGTCATGATTATCTTACACAAAAATCTATTAACTTAAGAACAAATTCAGAAGAAGAAATAATGCTTCCAAAATCAAATGTCCTCCAATTCATTTTAGAAGATGGTTCTAAAATCTCAGTCCGACCCTCAGGCACAGAGCCTAAAATTAAATTTTACTTTAGTGTAAATAAGCCTCTTCCTTCAATACAGGCATATAACAAAACTGATAAAGAACTGGGTAACCGGATTGAAAATATCAAAAAAGATCTGGGAATTTGATTGTTTTATCATTATAAAATAAAAGTATGAGCCATAACCCATCTCAATTGTCCTGGCTTCTGGTTGTCTTGATTATGACGATTATTACATCTTGTCATACAACATTTTACGCTCACAATAAAATTCATCTGGATGAAAAAAACCTGGAAGGCGAAATTGCAAAGAAATATGAAAATTGCGGATTAGAAGAGATTATTTCGTATGATATTTTTAAAATGGCAATGATTGGTTATAAGAATATTGAACCCAAAAATAAAGACATAATAACAATCATTGACTTCAGTGTACCTTCTACTGAAAAAAGATTTTATCTTATTGATCTTAAAAGTGAGAAGCTTTTAATAAATACATGGGTTGCACATGGAAAGAATTCCGGCGAAAACGAAGCCCTGAATTTCTCAAATATTAAAGATACTAAAATGAGTTCACCCGGATTTTTTGTTACAGCAGAAACTTACGAGGGATCAAATGGTTATTCACTCAGAATTGATGGAATTGAAAAACATATTAATAATAAGGCAAGAAGAAGGTATATAGTCATTCATGGAGCAGATTATGTAAATGAAGAATTTATTATAGAGAATAAGCGCTTAGGTAGAAGTTGGGGTTGCCCTGCTGTTCCTATGGAACTTTCAACTCAGATAATCGACCTGATTAAAGAGGGATCTTGCATTTTTGTTTATACAAACGATATTGAATATTTCAAAAATTCTAAATTGATTGAAAAATAGTGCTGGCCCTGCAAAAAATCAGCAAATATAAAACGGGATTTATTAAAGGTAACCTCTAAAAATTAGAAATTTTATGAATCTGTGAGGCTTTCAAAATTTTCAATCCGCAGTTTACAGTTGTATATGAGGAATTTAAAATTTTGTTTAACGATGCAGATTTCTTCAAAGAGCAATTTTTAGAGGTTGCCTAAACCAGAAAAAAGCCAACAGATGAAAAGTTATAAAAAAGAGTTATGGTTCGCCACAAGCAAGCGAAGGGAATTTATTAACATCACCCCAGATATAAATGAATGTTTAACGGAAAGTGGCATTGAAGAAGGACTTTTGCTTTGCAATGCAATGCACATTACCTCAAGTGTATTTATCAATGATGATGAATCAGGGCTTCATCATGATTATGAAGTCTGGCTGGAAAAGCTGGCACCTGAAAAACCACATTCACAATACAGGCATAACGGTTTTGAAGACAACGCCGATGCTCACATGAAAAGGCAGGTAATGGGACGCGAGGTAGTTGTCGCTATTACAAACGGGCAACTTGATTTTGGTCCATGGGAGCAGATATTTTATGGTGAATTTGATGGGAAAAGAAGAAAAAGGGTATTGGTTAAGATTATCGGGGAATAAAAAGTTACCTGAAATTTCAAATGCCTGACTCAGCTTAATAAAACATATCCTGATCCTTCATAAATTTCTTAGAGAAGTTAACAAGGAATAGCTTTTCAGTAGCTCTGGTAAAAGCTGTATAGAGCCACCTCAAATACTCTGTATTCATCATATCATCAACAAAATACCCATGATCAATAAAAACATTCTTCCATTGTCCACCCTGCGCCTTATGGCAGGTAACTGCGTATGAAAACTTAAGCTGTAGGGCATTGAAAAAATCATCCTCTTTTACAGCGTCATACATTTTCTTCTTTGGTTTCAGGTCTCTATAATCATCTGCAACCAGGTAAAAGAACTCTTTATTTGACTCTGAAGACATAGAAGCAGTTTCCAGACTAATGGTATCAAGCATAACTTTCACATCCAGTTCTATATCATTATAATCAATTAGCCGAATTCTCAGATCAGCAAATCTACGTCCATACCGCTCAGTAAATCCATAAATATTAAGTATTTCAAAAATATCACCATTCGCAATAAAATCAACAATTTCATTATCATCTATCCAATGGTAATTATTTTTCACAACCATCATCAGGTCACCAACTGCAATCTCCTCCTCTCTCCAAAGTATCCGGCTCCTTATGCCGGCATTGTACTTGTTTGCCTGTTTATTCGAACGAACAACAACAATTGTGTCTTCCACACCAGTCTCATCATAACTATTACTTAGTTCTTCTAAAAAATCATTCCCCATAACATAAGAGATATCCTCAAAAGGTTC